>JAUXNR010000920.1 GCA_030682755.1 Flavobacterium sp. | reverse complement strand
TGTATTTGCCGTAATGATTTTTATCATTTTCCATTTTATAAATGTATTTGGTAAAAAAGTAGCTCAAGAAGACGGACTTACACCCTTTTTAGGAGCTTGGTTGTCTTCAATTATCTTAACACCATTAGCCTTTTTACTTTTTTACCGAGCAACAAATGATATTGGCCTGATTAATATGGATGTAATTATGGATCCAATTCATAAATTTGTAACCAAACTATTTTCCAATTCCAAAAAAAATACAAATGACACTTGAAAAAATACAACTTAACACCATTGAAGAAGCCATTGAAGACATAAGAAATGGCAAGGTAATTATAGTTGTGGACGATGAAGACAGAGAAAACGAAGGCGATTTTTTAGCTGCAGCCGATAAAGTTACGCCGGAAATGATCAATTTTATGGCCACGCATGGTCGTGGATTAATTTGTGCACCTCTAACGGAAAGACGTTGTGTTGAATTGGATCTTCACACCATGGTTCGAAATAACACGGACCACATGGAAACAGCATTTACAGTCTCAGTTGATTTAAAAGGTCATGGTGTAACTACCGGAATTTCTGCGGCAGACCGAGCTAAAACCATTCTTGCCTTAGTCCATGAAGATACAAAACCAAACGATTTAGCCAGACCCGGACATATTTTTCCATTAATAGCAAAGCAAGGTGGCGTGTTACGACGAACCGGTCATACAGAAGCTGCTATTGATTTTGCACGATTGGCGGGCTTCACTCCTGCCGGTGTGATTTGTGAAATCATGAATGACGACGGAACCATGTCACGTTTACCGGAATTAGTAAAAGTGGCTAAAAAGTTTGACTTAAAATTGGTTTCCATTGAAGATTTGGTTGCCTACAGAATGCAACACGACAGTTTGATTCAAAAGAAAGAAGATTTTGACATCCAAACCCGTTTTGGCACATTTCGTTTGCGTGCGTATTTGCAAACCACAAACAAACAAGTTCACTTGGCCTTAACAAAAGGTAGTTGGAATAACGGCGAAGCCATTTTAACCCGAATTAATTCCAAACAAGTCAATAACGATATCTTAGAAACCCTAACGAACAATTCTGACAAGCGATTGGAAGACATGTTCAACAGAATCAATGAGGAAGGCAGAGGTGCTATTGTGTTCATCAATCAAGAAATTCCATCCATTGAATTATTGAACCGCATAAGTGAATTAAAAGTTTTACAAGATGAAGGTAAGATGAAAGCTCCACCCATCAGAATGGATGCCAAAGATTTTGGAATTGGTGCTCAAATTTTACACGACATTGACATTTCTAAAATCAGATTACTTTCCAATTCTGAACAAACCAAACGAGTTGGAATGATTGGTTATGGGTTAGAAATTACGGATTATGTAGCTTTTTAGAGAAAATTTCAATTTGAAATACCTCTCTAATACATAGAAAATGAAACGGTTAGTTTTTTTACTTAAATTCCATTTTATTTTTAGTTGAAAAAGGTTTGTAGAAACCAAAAATCGTTCTATATTTGCACTCGCAATCAGAAAATGATTGTGCTTTACTGGAGAAATGGCAGAGTGGTCGATTGCGGCAGTCTTGAAAACTGTTGACTGTAACAGGTCCGGGGGTTCGAATCCCTCTTTCTCCGCAAGATAAACCCCAAAATCAAAGATTTTGGGGTTTTTTAATGTCTAAAAACGTCAAAATTTTAATTTTGTAAGTGTTAGACATTAAAAAACCCAAAAGCTCCCTGCGTAACTTTTACGATTTCTTGTTGCTCACTCCTCTTATATCGATAAAACTAATCCTCTCTTCTCATAATCATCAAAATCATAGTTGTTGATAAAAATTAATAGTTATTTTACACCACCAAACAAACAAATCTTTATATTCGAACGATTATTTGTAGGATAGTGTACCATGAAATTAATTCATTTTTTAGCTTTATCAGAAGAAGAACAATATGACACGCTTTTTATGCAAGGCTCCATTGTTGCCATGCAGAAGGAAACCTCTGTGGTTAAAAAATTATATACTTTGAGTTCGTTTTTTGTAGAAGTGCATTTTCATAGTAATACCAATGCCATCTTGTATAAGAAAATCTTTAAAGAAGGTGAATTATTGGATAATTATTTAAAAAACATCCAATTGAAATAATTTATTGGCCTCCAAAAATAGGTTCTCCGTTTTTTTGAAGTACAAAACCTTTCCAGGCAATTAGTTTATAATCTGTATTAGACCAGTTACCCTCTTTACCTTTTTTTAATAGAAGGCCTACATTGAAGTCAGGTAAAAACACTTCCGCAGAAGTTAAATCCTCTGAAAACAACACATAGGCAGAGTCACCCAAAACCATCGCTCCGTTTACTAAAGGATTTAGTTTTGGTGTTAATAAAGTTACATCAATACAAGCTCCTTTCAATAATGATTTTTTAAAGCCAAAGTCCAATAAACACTCATGCTCCTTACATTCTCCTTTAAACAACCTATTGGCTTCAGAAAAAGAAATTTTTAATCTGTCTTTAAAAGCAGCACGATTGTTTGTTACAACAACCTCCCCAAATCCCTCTGTTAAATAATCATCTTGAATTTTGAATACCACTTCTCTACTACTTTTAACACCTTCGGACATAAAATCATACCGGGCAAAAAACAAATCTTCGTGAATTTTACCTTTAAAAGTTCCTGTATTTTTATCTTTTCCTGAAAGAGCATAACACAAAAATCCGGAAACAGAATCATTAACCTCTGTTATCTTCATTTTTATACTGGATTGTCCTTCTAATTTGGTGTAACAGGAAAGAGCTAAAGTGGCATTTGACTTTATTGCAGGAACAACAGAAGAAGTCTCCGGTTTTGATTTTTGCTCACACCCGAAAAGAAATAACATAAAACATACAAACAAGGCAATTTTTCTCATAACTAATTATAATTAAAATTAATTTTAAAGCTTTTAAAAATTTGATAGTTAAGGAAGTATCAAGTCATAAAAACTCAAAAGTGAAAAAGCAACAAGGTACTTTTCAATTTTTAGGAAAATTTGCTGAATTGGTAGTATAAATTTAGTGTATTATAACATATAAAATGCTATTTGTTAAAAAAATAATTAACAATTACCTGTTCATTAGTTATACAAGTTATTTTACCAGTTTGCAAAAGATGCACCGATACCAATTGTAGTTTGTCTGTGATTGTAATCAATCATAGTTTCACCATAGCCATGAAAACCTTGAACATGACCACGAAGGTGGCCTTTTATTGGGAAAACATAATTCAATTGAATACTACCACCTTGCCATGTGTTAAAGGGATGTCTGATGATGGAATAAAACTGATGCCTATTATAAGTGTAAGATACATTTACTTCGCCATTACCAATATATTTTGTGATTTCAGGGTTTTCATCTTCATCATCTGCCAATCGTATCCATGGATGTGCCGTTACAATCCAATTGTCAATTTCATAACTCAAATGAAAAATAATTCGGTTCCAGCTTCTGGAATAAGGCAGATCCCTTCCGTTTGATTGATGATTAAAAGCAAAGCCAACGGATTTAAATTCTCCATTAAATAAGGGAAAATGCAACGGATATTTGAACATAATCTCCGGTTCATAATTAATCTCTCTGAAAACTCTTGAACTTGCCGTATTGTATATTTGCCAATGTGCCACTTGCGTATAACCAATCCAGAAATCACCCTTGCCCCAAAAAAGAGATTGCACCACTTTTGTCTTAAAACTCAATTGAAATTTGGTTTCCATGTTATCAAAATCATCCTTTGTAGAGGTGGAATAATCAGGGTTTTCACTGAATGGCTGATTATTAGGTCTATCCGTCCATCTGCCTGCTGTAACATAAATGGGTTTGTATGACATCAATCTAAATGTGCCTTTTTTATCTATGGAGTCCAACTCCCAACGTTCAGAATAGGTTTTGGTGATGATGTCATTACCATTTAAAAAACCTTGAGCTTGAATAGCAATGGAAAGAAATAATAAAAAAAACAAACAAGATTTTTTCATAGCAACATAGTTTTAACTTATAAATATAGACAAAGTTGAGTTCAATAAATTGTTTTAATTTTAAATTCCAGTTCCAAAAACTTTTTAGTATTTTTAAAAATCATTTTAAACTTACTTATTTTAACCTAATTATTTTTAAAAATGGGAAAAAAAATTGAACAACAGTCTATTGAGGAATTAAACGCAAACAAAAAAAAATATCTAACTATTTTTAAGGTCGTAGCTGTACTGTTTTTTATGTATACTATTACAATTATCTATCTGACAGCTTCAAAAACAATTCCGTTTCAACTGCCATTAATTACAGCTTCTATCGTATTTATTGGTGCTTTACTTCCCGCCGTTACACAAATAAAAGCCATTGAAAAAGAATTAGAAAAAAGAAATAACAAATAAAATTCGTTTTACTGATTTTATAAATTTCTTAAAATTATATATTTTTTTCTGTATTTTAAGAAATAAACTTCATTTTGTTAAAGTTTAAAATAAAATGATTACTTTTATTCTTTAATTACTCCCTCAAGTCGATTCATACGCTTACTTTTTTTAAAATAGTATTGATGAATCCTTTAAGAAAACAAACATTCTATTTTTTCTTATTTTTTATCTTTTTACGTGGAAAATTTCCGCTCAGGATATTCGTTTTCAAAAATTAACGATTAATGAAGGGTTATCTCAAAATGTTGTTTTTTCAATTACACAAGACAGTGATGGTTTTATGTGGTTTGCCACCAAAGATGGACTAAACAAATATGATGGGTATTCTTTTATAGTCTATCAACATAATCCCTCAGACAATACAACCTTATCGTCAAATTATATTTCCACTTTATTCAATGATAAAAATGGTAGGTTATGGATTGGTACGTTAAACGGTATTTTACATCTTTATACTAAAAAAACAAATAATTTCCAACGAATATACTTGCCCCTTTCAACAGAAATGAGTAAAAACTCGAATGAAATTACCAGTATTGCACAAGACAAAAATGGCACCATTTGGGTAGGGACAAAAAACAACGGTATTTTTAAAATACCTTATGAAAATGAAAAATTTAACTTTAGTGCAATTGTTCAAATTCAAACAAGTTCAAATTCAAACACATTATCCAGTAATGGGATAACCAAATTGCATATTGATGATCAAAACATCCTTTGGATTGCCACAACAAATGGTTTAACTCGAATGGACATCAAGAAAGAAACCTTTTTAAGGTATTATTTTGATGTGCAACACAAAAGTACTATTGGAGACAAAAAAGAATTTGGAATTGGTTCACTGATTCAAGATGAAGCTTCAAATTTGTGGTTGGGTTCACCTTCCGGATTAATTTATTTTAATACTAAGAATTTCAAACATAACTTTTATCCGCATCACTTGAGTGTTTTTAGATATGGATGGGGTTCTATCAACACTATTGTTGCAGACAAAGATGAAAACTTATGGTTGGCAACACCAGCAGAACTCATGCGGTTTGACATCAAAACAAAAACCTATGAAAGTTATAAAAACAATCCGTTACGTCCGGAATCATTAAATTATAACAGCATATCAAGTTTATTTATTGATCATTCCAACATTCTTTGGGTGGGAACAACCGGAATGGGAATTAATTATTATGACCCGAAGTCAAATCGCTTTGGAAAATTAAATCGTAAAGAATTTTCTAATTCAAGAATTCCCGGATTTAGCATTAATGCAATTGTTGAAGAAAATGATCGATTTGTATGGATTGGTGCAGAAGTACTCTATCGATGGGATAGAAAAACCGGAACATTAAAAAGTTATGAAAGCAGTTCAAATCATTTAAAAAACTTTGGAAACACTCGCGTTTCTTGTTTAAAAAAGACAAAAGACAATATGATTTGGGTTTGTTCTACAGAAGGATTGTTTCGATATAATCCTAAAAATGAGGAAGTGAAACTGTTTACACATAACAAAAACAATCCGAATAGTTTGCCTTCTGTTGGAGCGTCATCTCTTTTTGAATCAAAAACGGGTACAATTTGGGTGCTTTCCAAAAATCATTTATCAAAAATAATTGATGAATCAAAAGGTATTTTTAAACATTATAATTACAAATCAGATACCACTGTAAATTATACTTTTTTAGATCATAGCTATATGTATGAAGATGAAAAAGATAATCTTTGGATAGCAACCAAAAATGGTTTACTTGTTTTTAATCCGAAGAAAGAGAGTTTTCATACCTATAAAAACGATCCTGAAAATGCCCTTAGCCTGAGCAACAATTCCGTGAATACTATATGTCCGGATCCTTTTCACCCGTCAGAATACTTGTGGATTGGAACATCAGGCGGCTTGAATTTGTTTGATATAAAGAAACAAACTTTTACCAATTTTACACAGAAAGACGGATTGCCCAACAATGTGATTTACGGCATTTTGACTGATGTCAATAATAATTTATGGTTAAGCACGAACAAAGGAATATCAAAATTTAACACTAAAGAAAAGATATTTAGAAATTATGATGTAAATGACGGACTTCAAAGTAATGAATTTAATACGGGAGCTTTTTTTAAAAGTGAAAAAGGTGAATTATTCTTTGGCGGAATTTCAGGTTTGAATTACTTTTTCCCGGAACAAATCAAAGACAATCCGTATTTGCCTTCTGTAGCAATTACAGGAATAAAAGTGTTTAGTGAACGTAAATCCAATGAAAAACATACGGCAATTAAAGACATTAGCAGTAGTTATGAAGATTTAAAATTTACGCATCGTGATAATATCATCGTTTTTGAATTTGCTTCTTTAGACTTTTCCGCTATTTCAAAAAACAATTTTGCTTTTAAATTAGAGAACTTTAATGACAGTTGGATTTATAACAATTCGAATCGTTCAGCAACGTTTACAAATTTACCTCCCGGAAAATACATTTTTAAAGTAAAAGGCACAAATAATGATGGCGTTTGGAATGAAAAAGAAACCACATTAACCTTTCAGGTTTTACCCCATTGGTCAGGAACTTGGTGGGCTTATACCGGTTATTTTATGCTTTTATTGTTTGTATTATATCTTATTCGGAACTATGAATTGCGACGTTTAAGGTTAAAAGCAAAAATTGAATCGGATACAAAAGAAAATGAAACCTTACGAAATCTGGACCAACTAAAAACACAGTTTTTTACTAACATTTCTCATGAACTTCGCACACCATTAACATTGATTCGCGGGAATATTGAACATGCCTTAGAAGAAGATCATCCCAAAAAAACAAAACATCAGTTACACCAGATTGAACAAAACACTAACCAGCTTTTAAAATTAATCAATCAGCTTTTGGATATTTCAAAATTAGAAGCCGGAGAAATGCACCTCAAGAGTGCTACCCATGATGTTGTTCCATTTATTCAGAACTTGGTTAATTCCATAGAATCAATTTGTGAAAACAAAGGTATTACAGTTCGATTCCATTCAGAAAGTCCATCACTATTTGCCAATTTTGATGATGAAAAAATGGAAAAAGTAATTATGAATTTACTTTCCAATGCCGTAAAATTTTCAAATGAAAATGGAACTATAGAAGTCAGTATTGCTACAAGAAACTCAAAGTTTCTCATTATTAAGGTATCAGATACCGGTATCGGAATTAAACCCAGTGCTATTCCACATATTTTTAATCGGTTTTATCAAGTCGATAATTCAGATACTAAAAAATTTGAAGGTACGGGTATTGGACTCACATTGGTAAAAGAATTAATTGAATTGCATGACGGAAAAATTAAAGTTAAAAGCAATGAAAACACAACCAATAAGAAAGGAACAACATTTGAAATTGAAATACCAATTGGCACCATTGACCTTTCTTTTAAAAACATCAGAGAAAGTCTACCTATAAAAGAAAAAAAGCAACAAAATCAGGAGCTATCATTCAATGAATTACATCGTAAAGATTTAAAAGAACAAGCAAAAAAAATAGTAGTACTTGTTGAAGATAATTTTCAAATTCGCTCTTTTATTCACCAACTACTCAAAAATAAGTATAAAGTAATTGAAGCTGAAAATGGTAAAGAAGGCATTGCAAAAGCACAGAAAAACATTCCGGACATTATTATTGCAGATATAATGATGCCTGAAATGGATGGTTATGAAATGGTTCGAATTTTAAAAAATGAAGAACTTACGAGTCATATCCCGATAATTATGCTAACCGGAAAAACTACCCTTGAGGATAAAATTAAAGGATTAGAATATGGCATTGAAGCTTTCATCACTAAGCCGTTTAACAGTAAAGAACTTAAAATAACCATTGCAAATTTAATTTTTCAACGAGAGCAACTTCGACTTAAATTTCAAAAAAACTTTAAAGCTGCAAAAACTGAGGTTCAATTGTCATCTGTAGATGAATTGTTTTTAGAAAAAATGATACAACACATAAAAGACAATATGGACAATACCGCTTTCAGTGTGGAAGTTTTAGCTCAAAAAATGTGTATGAGTACCTCGCAATTGCATCGAAAAACTATTGCTTTACTGGATAAATCTCCCGGAAACATCATTCGATGCATACGTTTGGAACATTCTGCAGATTAGCTACTACACAATGTTGGTAATATTGCAGAAATCTGTTTTCAAACCGGATTTAGTGACCAGACCTATTTTTCGAGAGCATTCAAAAACCAATATGGCTGCTCCCCTTCTTCCTATAAAAAAATGTCTAAATAATACCATTACTTGTTATTAATAGGGAATAATTGGTTAGAGTTTCGTATAGCTTGTTTGTTGCCTTAGCTCAACTTTTATTTCCATAATCTTAAAAATGCAAATCCCAATCAAGAAGTGCAATAAAAGTGCATGTAGTTGCAAGATTTGTACAAATTATTCTACTCTCGTGTAGTTAATTTTGGATTATTACTAACCAATTAAATAATTGAAACATGAAAAATGTAATTTGTTGGTTACTACTCTTCCCCCTATTTGTAGTAGCTCAAAACAGTGGTAGAATTTTAAACATGACTGAAATCACGGTTAAAACCGGACACAACAGTCAATTTAAAGCAGGAGTTAAAATGTACAAAGAGTGTTATGAAAAAAACAATGGAACAGAAACTTGGACTTTTTGGCAACGATTTCAAGGTGAAGGCACAGTGTACTTGATGACCAGTTCTCTTGAAAACTGGGCACAATTTGACAACGAAGACAAAGCCGGTGATGATTGTCAAATGATTGTTATGAATCACATTATGCCACATGTTGAAAAAATTAGTTTTAACACCGCAAGGAATCTTCCTGAATTAAGCAGAAGTCCGGCAGAAGGCACTAAAATGGTTGTGGCAACATTTGTTAAAGTGAAAGATGGAAGAGCTTATGAAGAAGGTTTAAAAGAACGTTTGCCGTTTTTGCAAAGAGCAGAAGGTAGCCCAAGAAGCTATGTTTACAGATTTATGGGTGGTGGTGAAGATGGACCTCATTATGTTTTATCAACTCCCTTTAAAAGTTTTGCAGCTATGGATGTTCAAAGAGATAACATTTGGAAAATCATTGAAAAAGAAAAAGGGCTAAAAGTGTCTAATCAAATGCGTGATGCTGCGATGAAAAATGTAGAAGCTATCTGGAGTTATCTCTACGTTAAACATGATGATTTAAGCAAATAAAACTACTTTGCTATGAAAAATACAATCCAACTCATACAGCTGTTTTTTCTGTTTTCACTCTCGATTACGTTCGCTCAAAATTCACAGCGGTATAGAGTTCATGTGGACAATGTTATTCCTAGTAAAGTAAATGATTATGAAGTACTGGCAAAAAAACTGGCCGACTTAGCCGCAGAAAACAAAGAAGAAAAAGGATGGAACATGTTTGTGACAGATGATCATAAATACCACGCCATTTCCCCTTTGAACAGCATGTCTGAACTAAGTTTAAATCCTTATGCCAATACTTTAGAAAAAATGGGTGGTGACGCTTTTATCAAAATATTTGAAAAATTTGATGAGTGCTATCCCAGTCATGGTGATTATCTGTTGAACCTGATAACTACGCTATCACACATGCCTGTGGGGATGACAAATCTGATTGACGGCAAAGATTATCGGGTAAATTATTTATACTATTATGAACCAAAACACAGCGATAAAATTCTGGAACTGGCTGAAAGTTTTAAAAAACTATACGAAAGTAAAGGATCAAAACTTCATTACAGAGTTTATCTGAGTGGTTTTGGAAACTCTGAATCTTATTTGTTGGTGTCATTTGCATCTGAAAATGCTGAAGATTTTAAAAAATTAGTAGAAAACAGCAACAAACTTTTAGGGGAAGAACGCATCAAACTGAATGACGAATTAGAAAAATATACCTTCAAAATTGAAACCCGTCGGGGCACCATGAGAAGAGATTTATCATACATTCCTAATAAATAAAAAACAATCTTATGAAAAACATTTTTTTAAGCATCATGACACTACTTATTGTGGTTGCATGTCAAAACAACAAGGAACGGTATACTCAAAACGCTCCTGAAATTGAGACCTATAAAAAAGCTCTCAAGGATTATGAAATGGCAAATTGGGAAGCATTGGCCTCTCATTATGCTGATACGGCAAAAGTATATTTAAATGCTACCAAAAAGAACCCACAATCAGTAGCAGAAATGATTGAACAAGATAAAAGTGATTTTGAATTATTTTCTAACGTAACCCTAGTGCCGGAAGAATCTGAATTTGAAAAAGTGTTGACTGACAAAGGTCATACTTGGGTAAACTTTTGGGGATTATGGCAAGGAAGACTCAAAGCAACCAACGAACTTTTTGAAATACCGGTGCACCTGACAGCACGTTTTGAAAATGGAAAAATAGTTGAAGAACACGGCTATTGGAATAATTCATCCATTGCAATGGCTCTCATGAAATTACCTGAAACCGCTGCTTCAGAAACTACAGAACAAGCAAAAGAATAACACATCTAAACCCAACTGTCCATTTCTATACTGTAATGGACAGTTTTTTTATCTAACCCTAGTATGAAAAAAAGAATTTTACTTTTCGGAATGACATTGCTTTGCATTTCAACAATTTTTGCACAAAAAAGCACTTCAGAAAACAACATAAAAATGTATGCGAAAGTGTGGGATGACATTGTCAATAAAAGACAAATTGACCAGATTAACACAACAAATTTTGATACAAACATTACCATGGTTTCCAGTCCGGAAAACGTTGTGGGCATTGAAAACTTTAAAGCCCATTATCAAAATTACTTAACCGGATTTTCAGACATTACGTTCACCATCGTTGATATATTCGGACAAGGTGATAAAATTGTAAAACATTGGAATTTTAAAGGTAAGAATACCGGTGAATTTTTTGGTATGCCGCCAACCGGAAAAACAGTAAATGTAGAAGGCGTTACCATTGCCAAAATGAAAAATGGTAAGATTGCCCATGAACAAGATTTTATGGACAGCATGCCTTTTATGCAACAATTAGGAATTCTTTCGAATCCTGAAAATGTGAATCTTATTAATACTCTTTATCAATCATTTGCAAAAGGTGATGTACCATCTGTTTTGGCGGCAATGGATACAAACATAATTTGGTTTGAAGCCGAAGGAAACAAATATGCAGATGGCAATCCTTATAAAGGTCCTGAAGCTGTTTTAAATGGTGTGTTCGGTAGAATTCTAGCAGAACATGAGTATTTCACTTTAGATGAAATTCAATTGCATGAAATGTCTAACAATCAAGTTTTAGCTACTTTACGTTACAAAGCTAAACTCAAAAACGGGAATGAATACAATGCTCAAGTGGCACATCATTGGACTCTTCGAAACGGTAAAGTAACTGTATTCCAACAATATGTGGATACCAAAAAATTAAATGATGCATTGTCAAAATAAAACAGTGTAACCATGAATAGTCTTGAATGAATTTTAAAAATTTTTCCACTTAAAAATAGAAAATTAAAGGTCTTATAAATCAAAAAAAAAATCTGAGTGGTGACTAACAGTATCATTTCGGCACTACAGTATGATGATAGTAACCTTAAATCATCAAAAAAAAACATTCAAAAAAAACAAACAATAAATTAAAGTAACTACTACCCAATCAGATGGAGACAAAAAACAACGCGTTAATTTCAGCAAAAGACAGAATTAAATTCCTTGATGCTTTGAGAGGTATTGCCATTTTTGGAATTCTTTGTGCAAACATTTCATTTTTTTCAGGGATATTCTTTATGGATCCCAAAGAGCAGTATCCATGGGCTTCTTTCTCATTTGACCTGCCTTTTGATTTTATAATATACACCTTAATTGACGGCAAATTTTATTCTATATTTTCGCTATTGTTTGGCATTGGTTGTGCCATCCAATTTCAAAATTTAAACAAACTAGGCGAAGCTTTTGCACCTTTTTATAAACGCAGGATGTTTTGGTTGTTAGTGATTGGTTTTTGTCATTTAGCTTTTATTTGGGTGGGTGATATTCTGACTTTGTATGCTCTTCTTGGTTTTGTATTAGTATATTTTGTGACTACAACAAACAAAAATCTGATTACTTATGCCATAATTTTACTCCTGCTTCCCATTTTAAACGATTTCCTCATCAATATAATTGGATGGAAATATCCAAACTATTTTTTTAAAATAAATTCCTATTTGGCCACACAATTTGATATTCCCATACAGGAATTTGGAGAAATGAAAATGACCAACATGAACAGTCATATTAAAAATGAAAATTGGGGCAACTTTTTTAAAGCCAACCTCAGCAATGTTTTTATCAGAATAGGATTTATTCTTGAGGAAGGAAGACCATTCAAAGTGTTGGGTATCTTTCTGCTTGGATTACGAGCCGGAAGAGCTATCTTGTTTGAAGGGTTGTTAACCAACACAAAATTCTTGAAAAAAAATGCGTTATTGGGCATTGCAATTGGGTTACCCATCTGCTTTTTAAGATCATACTTGGATTTTTTTGGCTTTGAAATACCCTATTCAAGCAGCTTGAAAACATTGACTTATACGCTTGGCACTGTTCCTTTAGCTTTGGGATATGCGGCTTTACTGGCATTGTTATACCAAAAAAAACAATCACTATTTAACTGGTTTGAACCGGTTGGTAAAATGGCTTTGACCAATTATTTAATGCAATCTATATTGGCTACATTGTTCTTTTTTGGAATTGGTTTTGGTTATGCCGGAAAGTTCGGATTTACCATAACAATGGTGATTGCACTCATAATTTATATCATTCAAATAATGTACAGTAGTCTCTGGCTAAAAAGATTCAACCAAGGTCCGATGGAATGGATTTGGAGAAAACTCACCTATAATAAATAATTCAAAATCATTACTTTAGCAGAACATCTAACCTTAAATATCAAATTATGAGTGTAAAAAAATCATTATGGGTAGCCATTGCTTTTAGCATTATAGCTATTGGTATATGGGAACTGTTTTGGCGTTCCAAAGGCTATTTTCCTGATTTGGATGATGACAAACACCTGTGGGCTATTAATCGGGCAAAAGTAGATAAAGCTTCTACGTCTGATGTTGTTTTAGTGGGTTCCTCCAGAGTATTGTTTGACATTCAATTGGAAGAATGGGAAAAACAAACAGGAATACAACCCATTCAACTGGCAAATGCCGGAGCATCACCGCTTCCTGTATTTCATGACATTGTTGAAAATACTGATTTCAAGGGAACGTTAGTGGTGGGTGTAACACCGCCTTTATTTTTCTCTACCACATACCCACAAGCTCCACCCTGGGATAGAGCAGCCTCCCGATCTAAATTTTATAAAGACAGAACCTACGCTCAACGATTGAATTATGCTCTTTCCCTACCGTTACAAAATACTTTTGCCTTTATATCTAATGATGAAGAAGAATGGTATGACGACATCAATTTGAAAGCTTTATTAAAAACTATAAAATTGCCCAAACGAACTGCAAATCCGGACATGCCACCGTTTTACCGATTTCAGGATATTGACATCAACAGAAACGTTCGGATGAAGCAAAAAGTGGTCACAGATACAGCTTTTGCCAATTCCATAAAAACAGTTTGGCAATTCTTTATGTCTGCAGATATGCCTCCTCCAGATAAAGACGGAACAATGGCATTTTTTCTCAATGACCTTGAAAAATTTAAAGCTCGTGGAGGAAAAGTTATCTTAGTAAGATTGCCGTCCTCCGGTTTTTTTCATGACTTAGAAACAAATGGTTTACCGCGAAATGACTTTTGGGATGTGTTGGTTAAAAAAGCAAATGTTCCGGCTTATCACTATTCAGATTACAAGGAACTTAGTGGTTTTGATACTCCGGAATGGTCGCATTTATCAGGACCTGATGCAGATGTATTTACCGAACGATTTGTAAACATCTTACTAAAAGACAGCGTAATTACTACTACTAAATCAAACTAACCATGCTATTTAATTCATTAAGTTTCATCGTCTTTTTGGTGCTTGTATTGGCACTGTATTATAGTAATTTCCTAAACTGGAATTCCAAAAAAAGAATGCTGCTTTTGGCAAGCTATGTTTTTTACGGATTGTGGAATCCGCCATTAGTGATTTTACTTTGGATTTCTACCATGATAGACTGGACAGCCGGAAAAAAGTTAGCCGTAGAAAATAACGAACGTAAACGCAAGTTATGGTTGTTGTTAAGTATGGTAGTTAACTTAGGGTTTTTGGCCTTTTTTAAATACCGGGATTTTCTGTTGGATAATTTTACAACGGTGGCAAACACTTATGGTTATGGTTATCAAGTGCAACCGATGGACATCATTCTTCCCATGGGTATATCGTTTTATACGTTTCAAACCATGTCTTATACCATTGATATGTACAACAGAAAAATTGAACGGGCAAAAACCTTTTTAGATTTTGCATTATATGTGACTTTTTTTCCACAACTAGTTGCAGGGCCTATTGTTAGAGCAAAAGATTTGATTTCGCAGTTTTATGAAGAAAAAAGAGCCACAGCAAACCAGTTCATTTGGGGATTGTTTTTGTTAACCGTTGGATTGTTTCAAAAAATTGTACTGGCTGACACGCTCCTTTCTGCAACTTCAGACACAGTATTTGGAGCCGGAAAAGCACTTCACGGTGTAGATGCTTGGGTGGGCACTTTAGCATTCTCCGGACAAATATTTTTTGATTTTGCAGGCTATTCCACTTGTGCAATTGGTATAGCGTTGATGCTGGGAATCCTATTACCTGACAATTTCAAATATCCTTATGCGGCATTAGGTTTCTCTGATTTGTGGAAAAAATGGCACATCTCACTATCAAGTTGGTTGAGGGATTATCTGTATATCCCACTGGGAGGAAATCAATTTGGAATTGCCAGAATGTATGCAGCTTTGATGATTACAATGCTTCTTGGTGGTTTATGGCACGGTGCAGCGTGGACTTTTGTAATTTGGGGTGGCTTGCATGGAACGTATTTGATTTTAGAACGCTTGCAACGACAGTATTTACCGTTTAAGATTACAGCAACGAATGGTATTTTTCTGGCGTTTCTGACCTTTACCTGTGTGAACATCACTTGGGTATTCTTTAGAGCTCGTGAATTTTCAACTGCTTGGAACATGATTAAAGCCATGACCTTTACAACTTCAGATGGCGTGAAAATATTGGAAACCTTTGAAGTGGTGAAAGTACTTACACTTATTTCCATTTTGTTTCTCAGTCATTGGATGATGCGGAATACTTCTTTAAAAGAAGTCTCTTTAAAAACAAGTCCATGGGTGCTGGGAATAATTTGGGGAATTTTGTTCTTTCTGATTGCCATTGCTCAAGGAAATAGCGAACAATTTATTTATTTTCAATTTTAAGACTTAGAATAAAATGACATACGTTCTAATAAAAAGTTTATGAGACACAAGAGTGTTTTGTTAATTGGGTAAGTACGTTAAGTTGGTATGATTACACGAGCTACCAACTTAGCGACTTACCTTATTTAATTTTTTTTTCCACTTAGTATCCTTTTTTCTTTGTGGCAACGATTTCGGTTTTAAATTGATGGTTATCTGACAACCAACAAATTATAGTTTTACGTTATAATAGTAGTTATATTTGTGTAGATAGACAGGCTGTTGCCTCTTAAGAAAAACAAGAATTACTGTATTAAATCAAACCCTTTATAAAAAAAACCTAAACCCATGAAAGTAAACGGATTCGCGGCTCTTGAGCCCAAAGCAAAACTAACACCTTACTCCTATGAATTAGGAACGTTAGGTGCTGAACAAGTAGACATCAAAGTGGCGTATTGTGGTATTTGTCATTCTGACTTAAGTATGATTAACAATGATTGGGG
>JAUXNR010000917.1 GCA_030682755.1 Flavobacterium sp. | reverse complement strand
TTTTGATGATTATCTGAAGAATAATTTCTATGCAAATAATTTTTTGGATTCACTTTTGACTTTGGATAGTGTTCATTTTAAACGTATAGGGAATACAATTGGGTGGACAAATTCCAAACTCGTCAATGAGAAAATCACACAAAAACTTTTTATAAATACGAGTTTAACGCATTCCTTGATTTCGGCCATGATGGCAGGTACGGATACCAAGTTTGGCCAACTCGAATTCAATACTCACGCACGGTTTGGCCTATCAAAAAAAACAGAGATATTTTTCGCTTCGCAACTTGCCAACAATGACTATAATGGTAATAGCAACCATTTTAAATCGGGGTTGCGATTTTTTGTTGACACGAATTTTATCGTTGAAGGAAATATTTGGTCGGGTAAATCAAATCCCACCTTTATTGAAACAAAGCTTGTTTCAAATCATTTTATTTGGGACAATTCGTTTGCCGGGCCACAAAACAAGGGGGGCGGGGTCCTAATAAGATTGAAATCTTCATATTTGGATATTGGGTATAATTCTTTTAAAAATTATATTTATTACGATGTCGTTGCCCGTCCTCGCCAATACGAACCTGCATTCGACCTTTTTACCGCGAAATTGCATAACCTTCATAATTTTGGCAGGTTCACAATCGAAAATACATTTGTTTGGCAAAAAGTATTTGGCCCGGAGTTGATCCGTATTCCCGAATTTATCGACCGATTCACTTTTTCTTATAATAAAAGCTTTTTCACTGAGGTTTTGCACACAAGGTTTGGTATTGAAACACAGTTTGTTTCTTCCTATTTTGCCGATGCATGGATGCCAGCAACCCGCCAATTCTACCTTCAAAACAATAAAAAAATCGAAAACCTTGTTATGGCTGACCTTTTTCTAAACATGAAATTGAAAAGAGCCCTGTTTTTCTTTAAATATCAGCATTTTAACGCTGGATTATTTGGATACGACTATTACGCGGTTCCCGGCTACCCATTACAGGGAAGGGCATTTAAGTTCGGAGTTTCATGGAAA
>JAUXNR010000907.1 GCA_030682755.1 Flavobacterium sp. | reverse complement strand
GGTCAAAAGCATAGATAAAGCATAGATAAAGTATGGATAGTGTATGAAAAATGAATAAAAAAACATTATTCTTGCTCCTTCCTATTCTCAATCAAAAAAAATTAAAAACATCAAAATAAAACACAAATACTAAAATAAGTTAAACTTTTTGGGCTTTGATTGCAATGACACTAAAGTTTTTTACCTTTACAAGACATCTATAAAAAGACAGTATGGAAACCCATTTCGAAAGTAATCCACTGATTGACAGACTTCCAAAACATTTGAAGCAGTTTATTAAACCTCAAGTTTATGAAGACTATACACCAATAAACCAAGCGGTTTGGCGGTATGTTATGCGTAAAAATGTGGACTATCTTTCAAAAGTAGCACACGAATCCTACTTGGATGGATTGAAAAAAACCGGACTCGAAGTAGATAATATTCCCAACATGTATGGCATGAATCGCATCCTCAAAGAAATAGGATGGGCTGCTGTAGCCGTTGATGGATTTATTCCACCCAATGCTTTTATGGAATTTCAGGCGTATAACGTTTTGGTTATTGCTAGCGACATCAGACAATTAGAACATATTGAATATACCCCCGCACCGGATATTATTCACGAAGGTGCCGGCCACGCCCCTATTATTGCAAACCCTGAATATGCTGAATACCTCCGCCGATTTGGTGAAATTGGATGCAAAGCTATATCTTCTTCAAGAGATTATGAAATGTATGAAGCCATCCGCTTGTTGTCCATCCTAAAAGAAGCAGAAGGAACCCCGGAAGAAGAGATTGAAAAAGCAGAAGACCATGTGGCTTATTTGCAAAACAACATGGGCGAACTTTCTGAAATGTCACGCATCAGAAATTTACATTGGTGGACTGTGGAATACGGTTTAATTGGCACACCGGAAAACCCTAAAATTTATGGAGCCGGACTTTTATCATCCATCGGAGAAAGTGCTTGGTGCATGACAGACCAAGTTAAAAAAATTCCATATGATATATCTGCTGCGGATCAAAGTTTTGACATCACAAAACCACAACCACAATTATATGTTACACCTGATTTTGCTCATTTGAGTTTGGTTTTGGAAGAATTTGCCAATACAATGGCCATTCGAACAGGCGGCCCAAAAGGTGTTCAAAAACTTATTGACTCTAAAGCTTTAGGAACTATTGAATTAAGTACAGGATTGCAAATTTCCGGACTATTTACCAATGTAATTGAACATAATGGCAAATCCATTTACATTCAAACCACAGGAGAAACAGCCCTGTCTTACAGAAACAAAGAATTGGTAGGTCATGGCACAAATACTCATAAAGATGGATTTGGAAGCCCCATTGGCATGCTAAAAGGCATTAATCTAGCCATTGAAGACATGAGTCCAAGAGATTTACGGGCATATGATATTTATGAAGCCGAAAAAGTAACCTTGGAATTTGAAGGAAACATTACCGTTTCTGGTGAAATCATCACCGGCTCAAGAAATTTGCAAGGTGAAATCATTTTGATAAGCTTTAAAAACTGTACCGTGACGCATAACGACACTGTGCTCTTTAAACCGGAATGGGGTATTTATGATATGGCCGTTGGTAAAAAAGTAATCTCCGCTTTTTCAGGACCTGCTGATGTGAACAGTTTTGACATGATTAATCACGTGCCGTCAAGTCACACCATAAAAGCTAAAAAATCTCCTGAACGAGAAGAATTAGAACAACTTTATTTAAACGTTCGTCAATTAAGAGAAGGAAAAACAGCACTAATGTCTGTTGAAAAAACCTTTGAGATTTTAAAATTAAATCATCCAAATGATTGGTTGCTTTCGTTGGAATTAATTGAGCTGTTACACAAAAACAACAGCCAGGAAATGTTGGAACAAGTTATCATTCACTTGGAAAAAGTAAAAGCCAACAGACCCAATGTAAGCCATTTAATTAATGATGGTTTAGAATTAATTTTTGAATCTGAAACTGTTTAAACAAGAAAATAGCTCTGTAACCTTTGTTACTTTTTCTAATAAAAACACATCTTATCTTTGTCCGATAAATTAAATAAAAAATTATGGGCTTATTAGATATTTTCGGATTAGGATCAAAAACCAATTCCATTCAAGAATTTAAAGAAAAAGGAGCTGTTATCATTGACGTAAGAACAGTTGATGAATTTAAAAACGGCCATATTACGGGTTCAAAAAATTATCCGCTAGGTTCCTTATCATCAAAAATAAATGACATTAAAAAAGCAAACAAACCCGTAATTGTTTGTTGTCAAAGCGGTATGAGAAGTAGTCAAGCTGCTTCACTCCTGCAAAAACATGGCATAGAAGTGATAAACGGTGGCGGATGGTCAAGTTTACAACAAAAACTATAAACCAATTTTACAAAAAACAAAAAAGCTCAAATTGAGCTTTTTTTATGTCTTAATTTTAGAAGACAATGCTGTTTGAGTATGTATGGCTTCTCCTTTGTATTCCAATGTCCAACCCATGGTATTGGTTAAAATTAATATTTTAGACAACTCACTTATCAAGCGATTTTCTGCATTTGTTCTCAAGCGGGATTTTTCCATTTTCTTGATAATTTCCGCTTTTACTTTGGTATTAATTTTATTATAATCTTCTGTGCCAAACGGATTAAACATACTTTCATCAATGCTATAAAAATGAACATCCGGACTCACTTTCATTTCTGCCTCCGGAATGTTTTTAATGGTAATGGTCTTGTTTTTTTCGTCAATATCATAAACAACTTTACTTAAATCATAGGATATCGTTACATCTGCATTGACAACCATCAATGCTTTTTTTTCAAAAGAAATCATGTTCATAAAATAGTTCTTTTGGTCTTTATACGTCATCACTTGAGAATAATGTCCTTCTGTTACTACTAATTTAGAAACATTTTTAAGCTGTTTTTCAATTAAAGCAGAGTTGCTTTCAAGCGTAGAGGAACTTTTGTCACTTGTAATAAAAGTATAAAGAAAATAAAGAAAAATACCCACAAGAAGGATGTAAATCAACTTGCCGGAGTTTCCAATTGCTTGAATAACCGGAACTAAAATGTTCTTGATTTGTGTTTCTGTAGATTGATTTCTTTGCGTAGCCATAATGAGTATTTGCTACGAAGATAAAGAAGTTAAATCAAATTATTGTTTCGGGCTTTCTGAATAGCTTCCAATTTATTGTGAACTTGTAACTTCGTATAAATATTCTCAATATGCTTCCTCACGGTTGAAGGCGACAAAAACAGGTTTTCAGCAATCAAATTGTAATTCAATCCTTTACTTAATTGCTCCAAAACTTCAATCTCCCGAGAAGACAATTTAACATCGGTCTGTTCTTCTTTGATGATAAAATCAGTAGGATTTCTGAGTAATTTCAACGTTTTCAATGCTATCGAAGGATTCATTGCAGCTCCTCCGTTTAAAACATCAACAATGCCCTGATACAAATCATTAGGGTTGACTTCTTTCAACAAATAACCATCAGCCCCGGCTTTTATGGCATTAAAGATGTTTTCATCATTGTCAAAAACGGTTAACATAATGACTTTAAATTGCGGGTATTTTTGTTTTACAACGGCTGTGGCTTCAATCCCATTTAAAACAGGCATATCAATATCCATCAACAAAACATCAAGGTTGTGATTGGCATCAAGTTTTGTGAGCAATTCGGCTCCGTTTGATGCCGTAAATTTTACTTGAACATCATCAAAAAAAGACAATTTCTCTATGATAGCTTTTATCAAAAAACTATTGTCATCAATAATAGCCAGTTTTATTTTCATGATTTAATTTGGATTACTATTCTTGGTAATGCCGTGCAAAAGTTCTAATTTCAATTGAATGGCAACAAACATATCTTTTGTAAGCTCTTCCATCGTATCAACTTCATTTTTAAAATAATTGCTTTGTTCTTGTTTTGTTTTTTCAGTAATCAAGCGAGATTGAAGATTGAAAATCACATCCTTATGTTCATTCTTTATACATTTACTTTTTCGAAAGTACAAAATCAAAAAAAGTACATTGATAACAATCAAAATCAATACAATACTAGAATGCAACATAATTGACAATTTTCTATCAAATTTAGTTTCAAAAAAAAGAAAACGCAATACGTCAAGTGCCTTATTCTATTTCATTTTCTTGCTTAAAACCAAAACAGTTCCTTTTCCAATTTCAGATTCAACATCCACTTTTGCATTGATTTCCAGTGCTCGTTTTCGCATATTATGCAAGCCATTTCCCAATTGAATTTCTGATTCAGAAAAACCTTTTCCATTATCTGAAATAGAAAAAATCAAAGTGTCATGTTCTTGTTTCAAATGAACTTTTATCAATGTTGCCTCAGCATATTTAACTGAATTATTAATGGCTTCCTGAATAATTCTGTAAACATTCACTCCTTCAATTGACGAAAATTCATGACCGGAATCAACAGGTTCTTCAATTTCAAATTCATAAGAAATTCCATGAGTTGCCAATTGAGCCGCATCGATATAATTGGCAATTCTGATTTGCAAATCCTCAATGGAAATCACATTTTTATTCATGGCCCAAATGGTATCCCGAAGCTCAATTATTGTATTTTTTGTAAACCCACTGATTGCATCAAATTTTGAAATCAACTTCTCTCTCGCAACATCAAAATATTTCAAATTATCAATAGAAGAAATAATAAAAGTAAGTTGAGAACCAATATTATCATGTAAGTCTCTTGAAATTTGAAGCCGTTGTTCCTGAAGCTTGTTCTGCGTTTCAATTTGAATCAAAGCTTCTTTCAAATCATTTTCTTTTTTAAGTTGACTGTTCTTTAACTTCTGTTGTTTATACAATAAAAACCCAATCAAAAGGAATGTAAAAGCAATCCCAATACTAAAATACAAAAGGGTATTTTTTTGCTCAATTTCCAATTCGCGTTGGGCTACTTTAACCTTTTCATTGGCTAAATCTTTCTCTATTTTTTCTGTTTCATATCGGGTTTCC
>JAUXNR010000107.1 GCA_030682755.1 Flavobacterium sp. | reverse complement strand
AATTCTTCGTTATTCAATCCGAATTATTTTAACGTAAATGCAAACAAATTGTTTATTGATGATACTTCAGGCGTGGTAGGTAAAGGTTCAAACAGTTTCTATATTGAAAAAGATATTTTAAACAGAACCCGTTCCACACCGCCCGATTTAGGGGCCTATCAAAATGCTCCATTTCCGGAATAATTTTAGTATTTAAAAGTTTTTAAATTTTACTTTTTTAGAGTACTTTTGCACCTACAACACAACTAATAAAAATATAATGATTCATTTCTTCGGAAGCGAAAGTACGACTGTTTTTGCGGTTCAAACGCAAAACGAACTTTCGGCACAAAATCTTTCAAAATTAAACTGGTTATTTGGCAACACACATAAAATAGAAAAATCCGTCCTCACGGATTTTTTTGTTGGACCACGTGCCGCAATGGTAACCCCATGGAGCACTAATGCTGTTGAAATTACTCAAAACATGGGCATTGAAGGAATTATTCGCATTGAAGAATTCCAAAAAGTAACCGAAGGTTTCTCTGATTTTGATCCAATGCTATTTCAAAAATACAGCGAATTACATCAAGACTTATTTACCATAAACATAGCTCCGGAACCTATTCTTGAAATTGATGATATAGCAGCCTATAACAAACAGGAAGGCTTGGCTTTGAGTGAAGAAGAAGTGAACTACTTGAACACGCTTGCCATCAAATTAAAACGCAAATTAACCGATTCGGAAGTATTTGGTTTTTCGCAAGTGAATTCTGAGCACTGCCGCCATAAAATTTTCAACGGAACATTTGTTATTGATGGCGAAGAAAAACCTTCGTCGTTGTTCAAGTTGATTAAGAAAACATCGGCAGAACATCCGAATGATATTGTTTCGGCTTATAAAGACAATGTGGCGTTCATCAAAGGACCACGGGTGGAACAATTTGCACCAAAATCAGCCGATAAGCCTGATTATTATTCAAAAAAAGAATTTGATTCAGTCATTTCTTTGAAAGCAGAGACGCATAACTTCCCAACAACAGTTGAGCCTTTCAATGGAGCTGCAACAGGTTCAGGTGGTGAAATCAGAGACCGTTTGGCTGGTGGTCAAGGTTCTTTACCTCTTGCCGGAACGGCGGTTTACATGACTTCCTATTCTCGATTGGAGGATAATCGCCCTTGGGAAAATGCGATGGAAGAACGAAAATGGTTGTATCAAACACCGATGGATATTTTAATCAAAGCGTCTAATGGTGCTTCTGATTTTGGAAATAAATTCGGGCAACCGTTAATTACAGGTTCGGTTTTAACCTTTGAACATGAAGAGGAAGCCCGAAAATTAGGCTTTGATAAAGTAATCATGTTAGCCGGAGGTATTGGTTACGGCAAAGCAGAACAAGCTCAAAAACACGAACCAAAAACAGGAGATAAAATCGTCATTTTAGGTGGTGAAAACTACCGAATCGGAATGGGTGGTGCCGCCGTTTCTTCAGCAGATACGGGAGCTTTTGGTTCGGGTATCGAATTAAACGCCATCCAACGTTCCAATCCTGAAATGCAAAAAAGAGCCGCAAACGCTATTAGAGGTTTAGTGGAAAGTGATGAAAATCCTATTATTTCCATTCACGACCACGGTGCAGGCGGTCATTTAAACTGTCTTTCTGAATTGGTGGAAGCCACCGGTGGAAAAATTGATTTGGATAAATTACCTGTGGGCGACCCTACCCTTTCTGCCAAAGAAATTATCGGTAACGAATCACAAGAACGTATGGGATTGGTTATTGGTCAGGAAAATATAGATTTTTTAAAACGGATTGCAGACAGAGAACGTTCTCCAATGTATGAAGTGGGTGACGTTACCGGCGATCATCATTTTTCATTTGAATCAAAATCAACCGGAGCAAAACCGATGGCTTTTGACTTGGCTGACATGTTTGGAAGTTCTCCAAAAAT
>JAUXNR010000104.1 GCA_030682755.1 Flavobacterium sp. | reverse complement strand
AGCTTAACAGCCACAGCAATAGCCAAAACTAAAACAACAAAAGCAGTCAGATACATTCTATATAAGATATGTTTATCGTTTGCTTCCATTTTTAAATTTTCAATTATTGGTTTGTGTTACTACTTTTATTTTTTGTGGAGGAACGGTTGAAGGTACTATCCCTCGCTTTTCCATTTTTTCTGAAATGGTGCTTTCCATTTTCAGTTTCATTAATTCAGACCGCCTGTCAACAAATTCTGATCTGTATTCTTTTACTTCTTTTGCTAATTCAACTGTTCTGAAAACTTTTTTTTCATACCGATGAATGTTATTTATCATCAACATGGCTAAAACAATCAAAAAAACTATAAACTTCCAGTTCTTTGAAGCATCTTCATTAACCAAAAATCGAGCTTTTAATATGTTATAAACACTGCCTTTCATTTATGAATTTTTTTCAGCTATTCTAAGTTTTGCACTTCTTGCTCTGTTATTCACCCTTATCTCTTCATCACTCGGAACAATCAACTTTCCAACATGCTTTAGCGGCACTGAAAAATTTCCAAAAAAATCACGTTCCGGTTCACCTTCAAACATTCCGTTTTTGATAAAACGCTTTACCAATCGATCTTCTAAAGAGTGATAAGAAATTACGCTTAACCTTCCTCCTGGTTTTAAAACCTCAAGTGCTTGTGTTAAAAATTCTTTTAGAACTTCCATTTCTTGATTCACTTCAATTCTTATAGCTTGATATATTTGAGCTAAAATTTTATGGCTTTTATGTGCCGGTAAAAATCTGCTCAACACCTGCTTTAATTGTTCTGTATTTTTTATGGGATGATCTTTTCTTGCCATAACAATTGTGTTTGCAATTGCACCCGCATTTTTTAATTCTCCAAAATCAAAAAACAATCTTTTTAAAGCCGCTTCATCATAATTATTCACCACCATAAAAGCACTTAAATCTCCTTTTTGATTCATTCTCATATCCAACTCAGCATCAAAACGAGTTGAAAAACCTCTTTCTGCCACATCAAATTGATGAGATGAAACGCCTAAATCTGCTAAAATTCCATCAACCGATTTTATACCTTGAAAGCGTAAAAAGTTTTTGAGATACCTGAAATTTTCTTTTATCAAGCAAAAACGTTCGTCATTCAAAGTGTTTTCCCAAGCATCTTGATCTTGATCAAAAGCAAACAATTTTCCTTTTGCACTCAATCTTTTCAAGATTTCTTTTGAATGACCACCTCCGCCAAATGTTACATCAACATAAACCCCATCAGGATTGATGTTTAATCCATCAATGGACTCTTTTAAAAGAACCGGATTATGATATTCCATTATCGTCATCATTTACATTTCCCATTACGTCTTCTGCCAAATCTGCAAAATCAACTGCGGCATCATCAATTGATTTCTCATATAAATCTTTGTCCCATATCTCAACAATATTCACTGCTGAAGACAAAACCAAATCTTTTTTAACGGAAGCAAAAACCACTAAATCTTTTGGAATTAACAACCTTCCTAAGTTGTCAATTTCAACCACTTTTACACCTGCCGTAAAACGACGTATAAAATCATTGTTCTTTTTAACAAATCGATTCAGCTTGTTTACTTTATTCATCAACAAATTCCATTCTGCCATTGGGTAAAGCTCCAAACACGGCTGAAAAACAGAACGCTTCAACACAAAACCTTCCTGTAAAGATGACGCCAATTGCTTTTTTAAAGGAGCCGGCAATAGCAGCCTCCCTTTAGCATCAACTTTACATTCATATGTTCCGATTATACTGTTCACTTCAAAACGTTTTGTGTCTATACCTAGCAAAAATAAAAATATTTTACCACAAATTACCACAAATTACCACTTTGTTGATAAGTTTTACCACTTTAACCAAATTCAGGCTAAATTGCAGAAACACAATTTTTTAAGATTTTCTTAACGAAGTATAAAAAAAGAAAGCGTTTACAATAATAAAAAAGCCAAAAAGCTGATTTTGATGAAAATAATTCAAGAAAATGCCATTTAAAAAAACAGTAACAAAAATCAATAAAATGTTGATTTGATGCTTTTTATAAATTGTTATAATGAAATTTTAAAAATTGGAAAAATCTTTAATAAATTAAATTTTTGAAAAATTCATTTTAATCTATAAAATCTTATATTTGTGAGGAATTGAATAATCATTTTTTAATGAAAGACAACTTTAAAAAAGAAGGGAAGTACTCTTATTTTGAAGCAGGCGAAGGAACTCCAATAATCGTTTTACACGGTTTAATGGGAGGACTAAGTAATTTTGACGGAGTGGCTACTTTTTTTCCAAAAGAAGGCTACAAAGTTGTAATTCCTGAACTGCCTATTTATACTCAAAATATTCTAAAAACAAATGTGAAAGCTTTTTCAAAATATGTAAAAGACTTTATCACATTTAAAGGATATGATAAAGTAATATTGTTGGGAAATTCACTTGGAGGCCACATTGCTTTGTATCACACAAAAATGTATCCGGAAAAAATGGCCGGCCTTGTAATTACAGGAAGTTCAGGCCTTTATGAAAGTGCAATGGGAGATAGTTATCCAAAACGAGGTGACTACGAATATATCCGTAAAAAAGCAGAAGATGTTTTTTATGACCCAAATATTGCAACAAAAGAAATTATTGATGATGTTTATAATACCGTTAATGACAGAATTAAACTTATCAAAACATTGACAATTGCAAAAAGTGCCATTAGACACAACATGGCAAAAGATTTGCCAAAAAT
>JAUXNR010000880.1 GCA_030682755.1 Flavobacterium sp. | reverse complement strand
ATCTCTAAACATTTCTGATTTAAAGAATAATGAGTCGGTTGTTCTTATTCTGTTCTCTCCTCTGATGTTATATTGGAAATTTATATTCTTTATCAATCCTTTTTTGATTCCATCTTTTGGAGCAAATGGAAAAATACGATCAACACTTGCTTGAAAAGTTGGCAAAGTCATGTTGATTTCTTGCGTATTTGTGTTCTGATTGTGTGTAGCTGTTAATGACATATTAACTTGTGGTACACTGTTAAATGTCTTAGAATAGGATACAGAGGAACTTAAGTTGTTGTTTAAATTTGACCCTATATTTATTTGATTTAAAGATTGTTGATAATATCTACTACTTCCTAAGTTTACGGAAGCAGAAAATCTTGAATTCGGATTGGCTTTTGCATCTTGAGAATGCGACCATTGAATATTGTAAATATTAGTTTTGGAATAATCAGGAAATCCTCTTTCACTTTGAATTAAATTTTCAAAACGGATATTAAAACTACCTCTGAATCTATATTTAAAAGCATAATCACTCTGAAAACGTAGTCCGTAACTCCCGTTTGTATAATAATCTCCCAAAATAGCTAAGTCATAATAATCACTCAATGCTAAATATAAACCTCCATTTTGTAACGAGTAACCTTGTCTTCTTGTGTCTTGAAATGCAGGAACAATGATTCCGGATTGACTTTTTTCAGACATTGGAAAAAACGCAAAGGGAAGAAAAAGTGGTGTTGGAACATCTGCAATAAACATGTTTGTAAATCCGGTAACAACTTTTTTGCCCGGTACAAGTTTAATCTTTGTCGCTAAAAAGTAATATTCGGGATTGTCAATGTCTTTTGAAGTTGTGATTCGTGCATTTTTGACAAAATAAACAGAATCATTTTCTTTTTTACTGATTTCTCCTTTTAGTTTTATGTCGCCTTGTTCGGTTCTGGAATTCCAAATCAAGGCTTTTTTTGTCTTATAATTAAATCGGATAGAATCCGGTTCAACAATATTACTTCCTTGTTTGAATTTTGGATATTGTGTATAAGTACCTGTTGAATCTTTAATTCGTCCGGCATAAACTTCGTTCTTTTCGTAGTTCATGACAATAATTCCGGACTGTAACTCAATGTCTTGATAATACAATTCCGCTTGATCATATAATGTAATCATTTTATTTTTTTGATCAATCTTTGTATAATCAATGGCTTTATACTTAATCTTACCTTCTAAAAGTGCTTTTTTAAAAGTTTCAGGTAGCGAATCTTTTTTTATAGTATCAGCAATAATAACATCAATTTCCTTAACAGGAACCATGCTATCTGTCTTGTTCTCAGGGGTTATAACCAAAGGCTTCTTGGGTAGATCTTGAGCCATTGCATGAAAACTTCCGATTGTTAGGAAAAATGCTGATAAAACGATATGAAATAAGTTTGTACGCAAATGTTTTAATGCTATTTTTGTAAAAATGTGGCTCAGTTTTTGAAATGCCAAACTTACATATAATTTTTGGCCAAAATTAAGTAAATAATAAAATTATCGATACAGAGTTTTTATTAAAATTAACTTTTAAACCTATGCAATTGCTTCAACATACTAAATATTTCATTTTTACAGTTTTTTTGTTCACTTCATCTGTGCTTTTTAGCCAGGCTAATTCAAAGTTTAAAATTGTTTTGGATGCCGGCCACGGAGGTAAAGATTTTGGTGCCATTCATCATGGTTTTGTAGAAAAAACAATAGCCTTGAATGTAACGCTTAAAGTTGGAAAAATATTAGAAAAATATAACGATTTAAATATTCTTTATACCAGAAAAACAGACGTTTTTATTGAACTTACAGAAAGAGCTCATATTGCCAATAAAGCTCATGCTGATTTGTTTGTTTCCATTCACTGTAATGGCGTTAAGAGTCATGAACCATCAGGAACAGAGACTTTTGTAATGGGCTTGACTCGAAATGCAACTAATCTTGAAGTGGCAAAAAAGGAAAACAGCGTAATCACTTTGGAAGCAGATTATAAAGTGAAATATGCCGGTTTTGATCCTAATAATCCTGAAACTTTGATAGGATTAAAAATTATTCAAGAAGAAAATTTATACCAAAGCATTACTTTGGCCAGTAAAATTCAAGATAACTTTACGAATGAACTTAATCGAAAAAATAGAGGTGTTAAACAAGCACCGATTTGGGTTTTAGATGCAACTGTAATGCCGGGAGTTTTAGTAGAACTCGGATTTCTTTCCAATAAGATTGAAGGTGCATACCTCAACACTGAAAAAGGACAAGATGAATTGGCAAAAGCAATTGCAGATGGTATTTTAAGTTATAAAAAAGAATACTTTGGTACTGCATCCGTGCCATCAACTCCTGAAAAAACTACAAAATCTGTTGTTGATAAGCCTGCTGTTGAAACCAAACCAACTCCAAAACAAGAGCCTCAGAAAGTAACTATTGAAACAAAAGAACAGCTTGAAAACAAACCGAATATCACTTCTGTTGATTCAAAAAGTGTTGTTTTTAAAATACAAATTGCCGCTAGCGGTAAACTAATGGATTTAACACCTTCAAATTTTAAAGGATTACATCCAACATCTTTATATGAAGAAAATGGATTGTATAAATATTATTATGCAGCCACAAATAGTTATAAAGAAGCTCAGCAACTTGTTAAAGAAGCAAAGGATAAAGGTTATGAAGCCGCTTTTATTGTACCATTTTTAGAAGGTAAAAAAATAAAAATGGAAGAAAGCATGAAGAAAAATTAATTATTAAACTAATTTTGCTAAAAACACATATATTTTGAAAATTACTAAAGAAATTAAAACTGCTATATTAGTCATTATCTCCATTTTATTATTTATTTGGGGATATAGTTTTTTAAAAGGGACAGATATTTTAACAGGATACAACACATTTTATGTTGAATACAATGATGTTGAAGGCTTAGCCTCATCCGCACCAATTACAATTAACGGATTGGTGATTGGAAAAGTAAAAAGCATTAATTTTTCAGATAAAAATAATTGGAAACCAATTGTTGAACTTCAAATTAACAAAGATTTTGAAATCTCTAAATCAAGCATAGCTCGTTTGTATGAGCCTGGATTGATAGGAGGAAAGCAAATTCAAATTATTCCAAGTACCACTGATAGAACTCCTGCTAAATCAGGTGATATTTTAATTGGAGACGTAAAAGCTGGGTTAACAGATTTAGTAACCGAACGATTAACGCCGCTTCAAGAAAAGATTGAACGCATGATGGTAAGTGCAGATTCGCTGTTAATTGGTTTGAATGAAGTTTTAGACGATAAAACAAAAGCGAATCTTAGAAATAGTGTTGTGAAATTAAATGAAGTTTTAACCGGATTCAGCGAAACATCCAGTTCAATAAATTCAATGTTGGCTGAAAACAAAGCTAAAATAAATTCTACTGCAACAAATCTGGAGAAGACTACTGCTAATTTTTCTAAAATATCGGATTCTTTGGCCAAAGCAAATATTGGTGAAACTGTTAAGAAATTGGAAACAACGCTTGCAAACGTTAATAAAATAATGAATGATGTACAATCAGGAAAGGGAACTATGGGTAAAATGTTTAAGGATGAAACCCTTTATACTAATTTTGCTAAATCATCAAAAGAATTGGAATTGTTATTACAAGACTTGCGATTAAACCCAATTCGATATGTCAATGTTTCTCTTTTTGGAAAGAAAAACAAGCCATATGTTGCTCCGGTAAACGATACGATTTCTAATAAAAAATAATGCTTTATGAGCTATTTAGATAATTTACTTTTTGCTTTAATTCTGATTCTTGGTTTCGGATTTTTTATTTCCAATGTAAAAAAGTTAATCAGAAACATAAAATTAGGTAGAGACATTAACCGGAACGATAATCCGTCTGAACGATGGAAAAACATGGCAATGATAGCATTGGGACAATCAAAAATGGTTAAAAGACCAATAGCCGGATTTTTACATATTATTGTTTATGTTGGATTTGTAATTATCAATTTAGAATTATTAGAAATTATTATTGACGGACTTTTCGGGACACATCGTGTTTTTGCTTTTATGGGTGGATTTTATGATGTTTTAATTGCGTCGTTTGAAATTCTAGCATTATTAGTTATCATAGCTGTAATTGCATTTTGGACTCGTAGAAATACAATCAAGTTAAAACGATTTATAAGTTCTGATTTAAAGGGTTGGCCCAAATCAGATGCCAATTATATTTTATATTTTGAAATCGTTTTGATGGGACTTTTTTTAACGATGAATGCTGCCGATTTTCATTTACAAAATTTAAGTGGAGGCACTGCCGGTTATCCTATTGCAGGAAGTTTCCCGGTTTCGCAGTACTTTGCTGTGTTTTTTCAGGAAATGGCTACCGGAAGTGTAATATTAATTGAGCGTACTGCATGGTGGCTTCATATTATTGGTATTTTAATCTTTTTAAATTATTTATACTTCTCTAAACATTTACATATTTTATTGGCTTTTCCAAACACTTATTTTGCAGATTTAAATGCAAAAGGTAAGTTTGATAATTTGGAGAGCGTGACCAACGAAGTAAAATTAATGATGGATCCATCCGCTGATCCTTTTGCAGCCCCGGCAAATCCTGATGCAGTTCCCGCAAAATTTGGAGCAAGTGATGTTGCTGATTTAAATTGGGTGCAATTACTGAACGCTTATACGTGTACAGAATGTGGGCGTTGTTCTTCTTCATGTCCGGCGAGTCAAACAGGAAAAAAATTATCTCCTCGAAAAATCATGATGGATACGAGAGACAGACTGGAAGAAGTTGGAAAAAATATAGATGCAAATAAAGGCACGTTTGTAGATGACGGCCGATCGCTTTTAAATGATTTTATCACTCCGGAAGAATTATGGGCTTGCACCTCTTGTAATGCATGTGTTGAAGAATGTCCTGTAAATATTAGTCCGTTATCCATCATTATGGATATGAGACGTTATTTAGTAATGGAGCAGAGTGCAGCACCAATGTCATTAAATTCAATGATGACAAATATTGAAAATAACGGAGCTCCATGGCAATACAACCAAATGGATCGTTTAAATTGGAAAGACGAAAATTAAATTATAATCCAAACAAATTCCCATAAATGTGAGGCTTGGGAAGATGTTTAATGAATGTGAAACTAACTTAAAATTTAAAAATGAAAGCGGAAGACATTGAAAAGAAGTTGCAAACCGTAACCGAAAACGGACAACATCTAAGCCCAATTTTACCTCAAGGAATCAAGAATTATTTAATTGATATCGATGGAACGATTTGTGATGATATTCCAAACGAAGAACCGGAAAGAATGCTCACGGCAGAAGTTTATCCTGATGCATTAATCACGTTGAACAAATGGTATGATGAAGGTCATATTATCTTCTTCTTTACTTCAAGAACGGAGGCTCACAGAGATTATACCGAACGATGGTTAAAACAACACGGTTTTAAATACCACGGAATGGTGATGGGAAAACCAAGAGGAGGAAACTACCATTGGATTGATAATCACTTAGTTAAAGCAACCCGATA
>JAUXNR010000872.1 GCA_030682755.1 Flavobacterium sp. | reverse complement strand
ATAATCCAAATCAATTGAAAGCTCAATATGGGAATGCTTCAATATTGACAGAGAAAAGAGTAGTTTTTAACATCCATGGAAATACTTATCGTTTGATTGTAGATGTGGAATATCGTTTAAAAATAGTTTTTGTTGTTTGGTTTGGAACTCACAAAGAATATGATAAAATTGATGCTAAAAAAGTAAATTATGTTAAGACCGATAAAAAATGAGCAACAGTATGATAAATCGCTTGAGCGAATTTATGAATTGATGCAAAAAGACATAGAACCTGATACAAAAGAGTCTGATGAGTTAGAGGTTCTTTCTATTCTAATTAAAGAATATGAAAATGAAGTTCATCCGATGCTACAGCCAAATCCGTTAGAAGCAATTCGGTTCAGAATGGATCAAATGAACATTTCTGAAACAGAATTATCAAAAATTTTAGGAGCTCGTTCTCGCAAGTCAGAAATACTTTCTGGCAAAAGAAAATTGAGTTTAGCCATGATTCGCAGATTGAAAGAAAAATTAAATATTCCGGCTGAAGTTTTAATTCAGGCTTATTAAAAGTTGGCTGATATTTTGAAAAAAAAATGCAAATAAAAAAAATGCAAATTAAATCAACTTTGTTAATTTTAATTTTGTTTCTGATGTCATGTAAAGACAAAACAGAAAACAAAGTTCATACTTGGAATAAAAATAAAAATGATATAAAAGTAGACACTTTATACAGCCTTTTAGAAGCAGCAAAAACAAAAGATACTTTGGAATTTTCTAATCAAGATCCTTTTTTATTTATTAAAAGTGGAAATTTGTTTTCAAATAATGAAAAGAGTTCTATTGTCGTAAATTGTCCAACTGACTCTACATATAGAATTGAACTCTATAGTTTAATAAATAATGATTGGATAAAATCAGATGAATTAAATGATTTAGAAGTCCCATTCAGCCAATATGAAATCATATTCAGAGACTATAATTTTGATAACTTCAAAGATATTTACTTAAACTCAGCATCTTCAAACGGTATTTCAATGTCTACGGGATATTTACTCATCGTAAATTCTAAGACTAAAAAATTTGAAAATCATTTAGAAACAAGAGATTTAAAAAATATGTTTCCTGATATCGAAACGAAAAGTATTATTGTTGACAGCGTTGATTATAATGAAAATAAGAAAAGGGTTTGGAATCTAATATATAAATGGAAAAACGGAAAATTAATTAATACACATCAGAAGATTAAAACAGAACAAGTTTATTAAACAAAAAAAAACCCTCACTTTTCAGCAAGGGTTCTGTCTTAATACTTAATACTAATATCTTAATACTAGTATCTGTAATATTCCGGTTTATAAGGTCCTTGAACTTCCACACCAATATAAGCCGCTTGTTCTTCATTTAAGGTTTCCAATTCAACACCTAATTTTGCCAAATGCAAAGCCGCTACTTTTTCATCTAAATGTTTTGGTAACATATACACTTCATTTTTGTAAGCAGCACTGTTGGTCCACAATTCAATTTGAGCCAAAGTTTGGTTGGTGAATGAATTACTCATAACAAAACTTGGGTGACCTGTAGCACAACCCAAGTTGACCAAACGACCTTCTGCCAAAATGATGATGTCATTTCCGCTGATAGTATATTTATCTACCTGTGGTTTGATCTCGATTTTTGAAGCACCATGATTTTGGTTTAACCACGCCATGTCAATTTCATTGTCAAAGTGACCAATATTACAAACGATAGTTTTGTCTTTCATTTGCTCAAAATGTTTACCCACAACAATGTCTTTGTTTCCTGTTGTTGTAATAACGATATCAGCAGTTTTGATAACAGTGTCTAATTTTTTCACTTCAAATCCGTCCATGGCAGCTTGTAAAGCACAAATTGGATCAATTTCTGTAACTGTTACAATCGAACCTGCACCTCTAAACGAAGCGGCTGTTCCTTTTCCAACATCACCATAACCACAAACGATTACTCTTTTTCCGGCTAACATGATGTCTGTTGCACGACGAACCGCATCAACAGCAGATTCTTTACATCCGTATTTGTTGTCAAATTTAGATTTGGTAACCGAATCGTTAACGTTGATAGCAGGAATGTGTAAGGTTCCGTTTTTCATTCTCTCATACAAACGGTGCACTCCTGTAGTTGTTTCTTCAGAAAGACCTTTGATACCTGAAATCAATTCCGGGTATTTGTCAAAAACCATATTGGTTAAATCACCACCATCATCCAAAATCATGTTCAATGGTTTTCTGTCTTCTCCAAAAAATAAAGTTTGTTCAATACACCAATCAAAATCTACTTCATTCAATCCTTTCCAAGCATATACTTGAATGCCTGCAGCAGCAATAGCAGCGGCAGCATGGTCTTGAGTAGAAAATATATTACATGAACTCCAAGTTACTTCTGCACCTAAAGCGATTAACGTTTCAATTAAAACTGCAGTTTGAATGGTCATGTGTAAACATCCTGCAATACGAGCACCTTTTAAAGGTTGACTGGTTCCGTATTCTTCACGAAGTGCCATCAAGCCTGGCATTTCTGCCTCTGCCAATTCAATTTCTTTTCTTCCCCAAGCGGCCAATGAAATGTCTTTCACTTTGAACGCTACAAATGGTAATGTTTGTGTACTCATTTATAAAATAGTTATATTAGCTAAAAATTTTTGCAAACTTACGGAATTAGATAGGATTTTGAAAAGCTTTTTTGGTTTTTTGTGATTTGTTTAATACGCTAAAGTTTTGAATTACAAATTGATATCGACCTAACAATCATGCCATTTTATCAAAAGATTGCTGTTGACGCTAAAACCAATATTTTTATTTGGAAAATTTCTGAATCGTTTCAAGATTTATTCAGTGCTGTTTCGCTCAAAGATATCTCTTTAGAGCGACTCGAAAATATGAAATCAGAAAGCCATCAAAGAGGTTTTTTAGCCGTAAGGATGTTGTTGCAATATGCCGGGTATACCGATTTTGATTTGTATTATGACGAATTTGGAAAACCCAATTTGAAAGACGGAACAAACATTTCTATTTCTCATTCGTATGGTTTTTCAGTGATTATTTTATCAGATAAAAATTGCGGTATTGATTTAGAATTGCGTCGTGATCTCATAAAAAAGATTGCCCGAAAGTTTTCAGACGAAGCATTTGTGTATCAATGTGATGCAGATTCTTCGGATTATATCAGCAAATTAACGGTTATTTGGGGCGTGAAAGAAGCCGTTTTTAAAGTCAGAAATGAAGTGGGAATCAGTTTTAAAGACCATATTTTTGTGCTTCCGTTTGAAATGGACCAAGAAAAAACCACAGCTGTATTAGACTTCAATCAAATCAAAATAGATTTTATCGTTTACTTTACAGAAATAGAAAATTATACTTTAGTTTGGTTATGGGAAAAAGAATTGTAGCAAACATCTATCAGGATATTCTTCAAGCCAAACTTGAAAAACAAAAATTACTGGCCATTTTAGTAGATCCGGATAAGGTAAGTTTGGAAGCATTGCCCAATCTTATAACAAAAATCAAACAAGCACCGGCAACGCATCTGTTTGTTGGCGGAAGTAGTGTTGCAGAAAATACTACTGATGTTTTAGTGCAACATTTAAAAACGGAACTTTCAATTCCCATCGTTCTTTTTCCGGGAAATCCGAGTCAGATTTCAACCTTTGCAGATGCGATTTTGTTTTTGAGCCTGTTATCCGGAAGAAATCCTGATTATTTAATCGAACATCATGTGACAGCGGCTCCAATAGTAGAAAAAACGGCTTTGGAAATTATTTCAACAGGTTATATTTTGATTGAAAGCGGGAGCGAAACAGCTGTTGAACGCATAAGTCAAACCAAGCCATTAAGCAGAACTAACATTGAATATGTTTGTCATACAGCATTAGCCGGAACCTATTTAGGAAACAAACTCATTTATTTGGAGGCAGGTAGCGGTGCAAAATTTCCGGTCCCTTTAGAAATGATTCATAAAGTGGCAAAAACCATTGCTGTTCCATTGCTTGTTGGCGGCGGAATTAAAAGTCAAAAAGAGATACAAGACGCTTTTCAAAGCGGGGCGGATATGGTGATAATTGGAACTGCTTTTGAAAACAATCCAAATTTTTTTAATCATGATTGAGTTTTTATTTTCACAATACAAAGACTATTCAGAGTTTCATATTTTTCTTGAAATTGCAGGCGTTCTTTTTGGGTTGATAAGTGTTTTGTACGCAAAAAAAGACAACATTTTAGTTTTTCCAACCGGAATCATAAGTACCACTATTTTTATTTACTTGTTGTGGCAATGGTCACTTCTGGGAGATATGATGATTAATTGCTATTATTCCGTTATGAGTGTTTACGGATGGTATCATTGGACAAGAAAAAAAGACAATCAGGTAGCCTTTCCAATTGCTTCCATTTCAAGGTCAGAAAAGAAGTGGGCCATTGTTATTTTTGTTTTAACACTCATTTTTGTAGCAGTAGTCTATAATTTTTTTGATAAATTTACAACATGGTATAGTTATGTTGACACGTTTACAACCGGTTTGTTTTTTGTTGGAATGTGGCTCATGGCAAAACGAAAAATAGAACATTGGATTTTTTGGATTATTGGTGATGTGATTTCCGTTCCGTTATATTTTTCTAAAGGGTACACCCTCACCAGTATTCAATATTTTATATTTACAATTATTGCCATTTTTGGCTATTTAGAATGGAAGAAGACCTTAAACATAGACCAACATAAATTATAATAATTGCTTTAAACGGTCCGGAATGTACCGGAAAAACAACTTTAGCAAAGCAGTTGGCTGCTCATTTTAATACCACATGGATTCCTGAATTTGCCCGTGATTATTTGCAAAAGAAATGGGATGATTCAAAGGAAATTTGTGCTGAAGAAGATTTAGTGCCCATTGCTATTGGTCAAATAAAACTGGAAAACCAAGCTCTGGATTCGGCCAAGGATTTGCTGTTTGTGGATACAACTTCTCTGGTGACCAAAGTGTTTTCTGAACTTTATTACGGAAAAACAAGTCCAACATTAGAACAAGCCGCTTCTGAACATAACTATGATTTATTTCTCTTAACCGATGTTGACGTGCCTTGGCAAAA
>JAUXNR010000858.1 GCA_030682755.1 Flavobacterium sp. | reverse complement strand
TGTCAACCCGTGCAATTCACCACTTTGCTCATAGCGATAAACAGTTCCAAATTCTGCATAACGCTTCGGTAAATCTTTATAACTCCACGGTCTTGTGTTGTAAATTTCACAGTGATGCGGACAATTCATCGGCTTCAACAAAAATTCTTCACCTTCTGCCGGAGTGTGAATCGGCTGAAAACTATCAGCTCCATATTTCGCATAATGACCCGAAGTAACATACAACTCTTTCTGACCAATGTGTGGCGTAACAACTTGCTCATAACCCGCTTTTTTCTGAGCCTTTTTCAAAAATTGCTCCAAACGATCACGCAAAGCAGCTCCTTTAGGCAACCATAACGGCAAGCCTTGACCCACTTTTTGCGAAAAAGCGAATAAATCCAACTCTTTTCCTAACTTTCTGTGGTCTCTACGTTTGGCTTCTTCCAGCAATTCCAAATATTCTGTCAACTCTTTTTGCTTCGGAAATGAAATACCATAAACACGAGTCAACTGCTTGTTCTTTTCATCACCACGCCAATACGCACCCGCCACACTCATAATTTTCATCGCCTTAATCAATCCCGTATTCGGAATATGACCACCGCGACACAAATCAAAAAAGTTGGCGTGATCACAAAACGTAATCGTTCCGTCTTCTAAATTCGAAATTAATTCCGTCTTATATTCATTATTTTTATACACTTCCAACGCCTCCGCTTTCGAAACCGAACGCATTTTAAACTCGTGCTTCTCTCTCGAAACTTCTAAAACTCTATCTTCAATGGCTTTAAAATCGGCTTCCGTTATTTTCGTATCACCAAAATCTACATCATAATAAAACCCATTATCAATCGCCGGACCAAGCGTTAACTTAATTCCCGGATATTGCTCCTCCAAAACCTGAGCCATCACGTGCGAAGTCGAATGCCAGAAAGCCTTTTTGCCCTCCTTGTCATTCCACGTATATAATATGAGTGAACCGTCCGTGGTCAATTCCGTCGTCGTTTCCACAATAGTGCCGTTATACGACGCAGAAATCACATTTCTCGCCAAACCTTCACTAATACTTCTCGCAACATCCATCGGAGTCGAATTCTTCTCAAACTCCTTAACCGAACCGTCAGGTAAGCTAATTTTTATCATGCCTAAATTTTTATGGACTGCAAATATATAAGATTACAAAATCCCACACAATATATAGGTAATATTAAAACAAGATTTTTATCTCCCAACTCCCAGCTCCCAACTCCCGTCTCTCATCTTCCATTTTCCCAGAAGCTATTCCCGCTTTCCATTCCAAGTCCGTTTGTTGGGCTTGGTTCGGCTAAGCTCTGCCAAGAGCTTCCGTTGGTCGCTTTTGCAGAGCAAGCCTCACACAACCCCAACAATCCGGGCTTTCCATTTCAATCGGGGCTATGGGAGCAGAGTTAAAAAGAAGTTTCAAGTTTCAACCAATCCGTTCCAATCCATATATAGCGAAGCTAAAAAATCCGCCTCGATAGCTATCGAGATCCGCGTTTAGCTTCAGCTAACCTGCCTGCCGGCAGGCAGGTCCGTCCAATCCGCGTTCCCTTGCCTCGTTTCCAAAAGCTTCGAGTCTTAATTTCTTAGTGGTAAAAGAACCATTGCCAAGCAATTTTATTCTGTTTATTTTGTGTTTTCTGTGAGAAACCCCAAATTCAAAAAAACTTTTCATCATTTCCACCTCATAACCAACGCATTAAAAAAAAGATTGCAAAAGAGATTAAAAAAGATTTGGAAAGCCCAAAAAGAGTACTACTTTTGCACCCGCATTCAGA
>JAUXNR010000853.1 GCA_030682755.1 Flavobacterium sp. | reverse complement strand
AATCGAAGTAGTCGTAAAGCTCTAATGATAACAAACATGTGAGTGTCCAAAAAGAACAGTGATAAATACATCGGTAAAATAGCAATCAGATCAATGATGCCATAAAAACTTAAAATATAGCGAAAGGGTTTGTTTATGGATACTATTCTCAGAATGTATTCAACGCTAAAAAATACCGTGATAATCCATTCCAATAAAATTAATTGTTTGTGATATTTTATGTCAAAACCTTGAACGGTTTCTAACATAACTAACAAAACACTGAGTAAAATTAGTCCCAACAAAATTAAATCAAACATTCTACCGGCAACGGTATTGGTACCATATATAATTATATGGGCTTTTTGTCTGAATATTTCGTAAGGTGTTTTTTGCGATTTCATTGTATTCAAAATCAGTTAAGCTAAGATACTCTAAAATTTAATAGTTTTCATGACTTTATGCTTTCTGAGATAACCTTGAATAATATTTCGGGTATCTCGATTGTTTTGCATTGGAATAATTATGTTTTTCAATACTTCAATATTTGTAATTTGATAGTTTAATTCATAAAAACAATAGCCTTTATAAATCCCATTTTCTATCAATATAGCAGATCGTTCTTGCAAACTTCTTCCTCTGTCAATAATCACCATGTTTTCATTTTCAAATAAATTTGATTCAATGAACTCTTGAACTCTGTCATTATATTCTTCAGGTGAAATTTCGCCAATACAAGCTCCATCACATTCTTTTATCTTATATTTAAAACATGCATTTTGCGTATCATACAAACCATTAATTTTTTGGCATAAATTATATTGGTCTGTTATTTTAAACAAGGAGTTTTTACCTTCTTGTAATGAAACATAAGAAGTTATTTCTTTTTTTCTGCCATCCGCTTTTTGAAGTGAAAGTGCAAGGTAGCCGTTGTCATTTTTTTGAGCATATAAAGCCCATTGAAAAATGGTTTTGCGTTGTGATCGGTTATAAATGGGTTTGTTTATTTTGATTTCTTCGCTTTCTTTTAATAATGCAATTAACTCGCTGCCGGTTTCTTCAAAAGTAACTGCATAAACTTCCAATTGTATTTTTTTACATTTGTTGGTTGTTCCCGTAAAATGTTGATTGACACGTTTTTTTATGTTTTTACTTTTTCCTATGTATATTAAATCACCTTTTTCATTGTGAATGTAATAAATACCTATTTTGGAAGGTAAAGCCTCCACAATGTCTAATAATTTTGGTGACATACCCGATTTTATTTCGGTTTTAACCAAACTTTTGACAATATCTTTTTCAACATCTTGAGCCAAAAGCATTTTGAATAATTTCACGGTAGCCATCGCATCACCACTTGCCCGATGACGATCTGCCATAGGAATACCAAGAGCACGGACTAATTTTCCTAAACTATAAGAATCATGACCGGGTAATAATTTTTTAGATAATTCAACAGTACAAAGTGTTTGTTTGTGGAATTTAAATCCTAATCTGCGAAATTCAGTTTGTAAAATTCTGTAATCAAACGAAGCATTATGAGCTACAATAATACAGTCTTCGGTCATTTCTATGATACGTTTTGCAACTTCAAAAAATTTTGGAGCAGAACGAAGCATGGCGTTATTAATTCCGGTTAATTTTACCACAAATGGCTGAATCGGAATTTCCGGATTTACCAAACTAATGAATTGATCAACCACTTCATGACCATCAAATTTATAGATGGCGATTTCGGTTATTCCCTCTTCGTTGTATTGACCTCCAGTGGTTTCTATGTCGAGTATTGCGTACAAATAGTGATTAGTAATTAGTGAATAGTAATTAGTCTTTTATCTGCTTCCAAATATACTACTTCCAATTCGAATCATAGTACTTCCGCATTCGATAGCAAGTTGATAATCGCCACTCATACCCATTGATAAAGTTTCAAGTTTCAAGTTTGAAGTTTGATGTTGCTTGTGAAGGTCAAAAATCGATTTCAAATGTAAAAATTCTCGTTTAATTTGTTCTTGATTTTCGGTAAAAGTAGCCATTCCCATTAAACCAACAATGCGAATGTTACTGAATGAATCATTGTCATTCTGAACTTGTTTCAGAATCTCATCCAATTCTTTCTCATCCAAACCAAATTTTGTATCTTCTTCGGCAATGTGAATTTGTAATAAACAATCCACTTTTTTACGCCATTTTGTTGCTAAGTGATTAATTTCTTTCAACAATTTCAAACTATCCACACCGTGAATCAAACTCACATACGGAATCATGTACTTCACCTTATTCGACTGAACGTGACCAATCATGTGCCACTGAATATCTTTTGGCATTTGTTCCCATTTTTCAGTCATTTCTTGGATTTTGTTTTCGCCAAAAATGCGTTGCCCTGCGTTGTAAGCTTCCATTAAATCCGCAACAGGTTTTGTTTTGGAAACGGCAACAAGGGTTACATGGGATGGAAGAGAG
>JAUXNR010000097.1 GCA_030682755.1 Flavobacterium sp. | reverse complement strand
CTTTTTGGTTTCGGATAAAGGAAGCGTAATTGGAGATAAATCCAATCCCAAATTGACAAACTCTTTGTCAAATTCAAAAACACCACTATTTTTTGATTCGTCCCAAAGAACCGCACCAACTTTTTTATTCCAGATATTTATAGCAGCAATGGTATTCATACTTATTTGGATGGAGACGCTTTTTTGCGGAATTTAGAACGCTCTTCCATGACTTGAAGCGGACTGATTTCCGGCTCAACATTAAGGTAATTTAATAAATCTAATTTTCCTAACGCACGCATGACTTGAACCATGGTTAATAAATTGATTGCTTTTCCGGTTTCCATTCTGCTGATGGTAATTCGGCTTAAACCGGAACGTATGGCCAAATCATCTTGAGAAAGATTTTGATTAAGTCGCATTTGCTTCAAACTGGCACAAAGCGTTTTTACAACGAGTGCATCCGTCATGGCATACCAATTTTTATTGTAACTATTTTGATACATTATATCTTATTTTATCAATTAATGAAACAAATATGATACAAATATACAAAATTATTCTGATTCTTTAACCATTTAAAAAAATAGTATCTTTGAAAGAAAAAATCAAAATGACACATCAAGTTTCTACAAAATGGTTAGGCGGAATGGCTTTTGAAGCTACCAATCCGGGAGGAAATTTCAGAATTGATGCTGATATTGAAATTGGCGGAACAAATAACGGACTTCGTCCAAAAGCATTAATGCTAGATGCTTTAGCCGGTTGCACAGGAATAGATATAGCATCTTTGTTGCCAAAAATGAAAGTAACTGTAGATTCGTTTCATATTGATGTAGAAGGCGACTTAACCGAAGAACATCCGAAGTTTTACCATACCGTTCGTGTAGTTTATCATTTTTACGGAAATGACTTAGAAGAAAATAAATTGCAAAAAATTGTCGATTTATCCGTTGAAAAATATTGTGGCGTTATGGAAATGTTTCGTAAATTTGCTAAGGTTGATGTTACAATTTTGTATCATCCTACCTAAATATATAAGCCATTCAAAAATAAAATCAAATGCGTTGGACACTAAAACCCAAACCAAATTCTCAATTGGTTTCACAACTGGCCTCACAACTCAATGTGAGCGAGCTGGTTGCAACTCTCTTAATCCAAAGAGGCATTACAACTTATGAAGATGCCCGACAATTTTTCAGACCTAGTTTAGACGATTTACATGATCCGTATCTAATGAAAGACATGGATAAAGCAGTTAATCGTATCGAAAAAGCCATTGCAAATCAAGAAAACATTTTGGTTTTTGGAGATTATGATGTAGATGGCACAACAGCTGTTTCATTGGTTTCTTCGTACTTGAGAAGTTTTTACCCTAATGTTGCCACCTATATTCCGGACAGATATGATGAAGGATACGGCATTTCTTTAAAAGGAATTGATTTTGCAGAAGACAATTCCATGTCGCTAATCATTGCGTTAGATTGCGGCATTAAATCTATTGACAAAGTTGCGTATGCCAATGAAAAAAACATTGATTTTATCATTTGTGACCACCACAGACCCGGCGATGAATTGCCTGAGGCTATTGCAGTATTAGACCCCAAAAGAGAAGATTGTACTTATCCTTATGATGAACTTTGCGGATGCGGTGTTGGGTTTAAGTTAATTCAGGCCTTAGCACAAAACAGAAACCAAACCCTGACTGATTTGGTGCCTTATTTAGATTTAGTTGCCACAGCAATTGGAGCTGACATTGTTCCCATTACAGGAGAAAATCGGATTTTAGCTACATTTGGACTTGAAGTGATTAACACCAATCCGAGACCAGGAATTCAAGCATTAATTCAAAATATTAAAAAAAAGAAGCTGAACATTACAGATGTTGTTTTTATCATTGCTCCCAGAATTAATGCGGCCGGAAGAATCAAACACGGAAATTATGCCGTGCAGTTGCTCACAGAATTTGACTTAGAACAAGCTTCAACTTTTGCCGCAGAAATAGAAACTTTTAATGTGGATCGAAAGGATTTAGACAAACAGATTACTAAAGAAGCCTTA
>JAUXNR010000095.1 GCA_030682755.1 Flavobacterium sp. | reverse complement strand
AACTTTATAACAGAACGGGTGCCCGTGTTGAAAAACAGTTGTTGCAAACGGCGATGGTTGATTTGTGTATGAATCTTGCGAGCAGAATCAGGGCTTATGCTTATGATAACGGGAACTGGTTTTTGTTTAACAGGGTGAATAAATCGCGTTCGGGAGTGCTTCAAACGAAGGATTCGCTTAGTATGGATTATTGTCAGATGGTTCATGATGAGGGGACTGCGTTATTGGCTTCTTTGGGGGCTTATGGTGTTGTTGCTCAGGATTTGACTGATTTGCAGGCGGCTATCACGGTGTATATGGAATGGTTACCGAAACCACGGACGGCTATTGTTGACCGTAGGGTTCAGACGCAATTGGTTTCGCAGTATTTGGGTATTTGTAGTGCGAAGGTTGCGGCTATGGATGTTCATGTTAAGATGCTTGAATGGAGTCATCCGGAGTTTTATGAGCGTTATACGTTTAGTCGTAAGTTGGTTACTCCTGGTTATCGCAAGTTGTCATTACGCGGTACGATTACGAATGAGTTGGGCGAGACTTTGGTTGGAGCTGTGGTTCGTATTGGTTCTTTGGGTGTTAGTAAGCGTTCGACGGGCAATGGTAATTATGAGTTTAAGTCTTTACCGGCAGGGGTTTATAATGTGAGTTATGAGCTTCAGGGTTATGAGACGCATACTCAGTCTGTTGCTATTGTTGCGAATAAGCGTACGGATGTTAATGTGCAGTTGCATGAGGGTGTTTCTATGAGGATTGCTTCATAGTCCTCCCCTCAACCGCCTCCAGAGGAGGTGGAGATTGGACGGATAATTGGGGTGTGTTTTGCATTCTGAAATACTAAATTTGGGTAAAAAGCTCTTGACTTTTGTTGGGAGCTTTTTTTTTGGGCCATGGATTCACTGATTATGGTGGATTTTTTTGCCACGGACCTGCCTGCCGGCAGGTTACACGGATTGGGGCGGATTATCAGGATAATTGTTTCTGTTTATGCTTTTAAATAAAATTTTACGATAGTTAAACAATAGAAGAAATAATTGATTATTGTGTACTTGAGGTTTTTTTTGTGGTAGTTTTTTTGGAGGTATTACTTGGATGTGTTGCATGTTTAAATATTACACAATTCTATTTTTCTTACAAGCATTTTAGTATATTTGTTAATGGGATTGTGAGGTTTTTTTATAGTCTGACGTTATAAGCAAGCTTAAAATAACTCTCGTCCTAAAATAGGTTGACTAAAAAATTACTATTGCCTTTTAAATTTTAGAAAATTATGAAAACACAATCTCTGAAAATATTAAGTATAATACCTTTCCTTATTGGAGTTACTATAGTTGTATTTGTAGTCAGAGAAAATTATTATGATAAAAAATTTAATACTACAAAACTTAATATAACTATTGAAAACTTAAAAGATAATTGGGGAAAACCTGATTATGAATTTGTACCAGAAAAGAAAACTGATTGTCGTGTAATAAAATACGAAAAAAGTATTTTTGGACAATATGTTTTTTTATCAGACGAAAAAGATAAATTAATAGTTACTAAAGCTTTTGATGATTAATAAAAAAGCCTGCTTATAATAGCTAGAGTTTCGTTGGGCTTGAAAAGCCAACAATGAAACTCCTGTTGAACGGAACCGATTACCTCCTCCGCTGGATACCAAAGCATTACCCCTAATGATAAAACAATGCTAAACAGAAAAATACTAATACTACTATCAATAAGTTTATTACTAACTGTGTTAGTTTCATTCAGTACAAAATTGACATCTAAATGCAATTTCAATGCTGAGGATTGTATTAAGAAAAACGAAGAAGAAGCATTTAAAAAGGCCTATTTTCCCTTTGAATTTAAAAATTATGCGACAGTACATTTATTAAAGCATTTCAAACAGGGAACTGTTGTGGATAGCATTGTATTTGAAGCTAAAGCATACGAAGGTGAGATAGCACACAAAATATTCAATTACAGATTAAATGACTCCTATATCTCTTTCTTGGTTAAAGGAGAAAGTGACTATTTTTATTTGGTAAAAGCGGAGCTAAAAGAAGATTTATTTCAACCAAAGAATGGATGTAAAATTGGAATTAAAGCGAATTCATTTCATAAAATGATAAAATCTGATTTGAAAAACTGTAATCCATTTTATTTGTCAGAAGGTGATTTTGAAACGATATATCAATTTAAATTCAACAAGGGGAGATTACAATCTATCAACATCAACACATCTCCTGATTACGAAAATTTTGATAACAACATTGAAGGTAAAATTAATTATAACAAAACGGATGACGATATACTCTCTCAGTATGTTCGATATACAAAAGAACTTTATATTGAAGCTGAAAACATAAGCAACCTAAGTGATGCTGCAATTGATTCTATGATGCATGAACAGAACGGAATATACATTAAAGTACATCCCGAAACTGTAACCTATTCTCCGGATTCAGTTCTGAAATTTTTTACGTTTACGGAAGAAGGTTGTGGAGCCTATTGCAATGACGACCAGACTACTTGGATTCATTACAGAATCAATACAAACTCACTTGTAATTAAAAGAGTAGGCATCGGGCATCCAAAAAACATTTATAAGATTGAAAAAGGTAAATATTTGCTACTTGGTGAATCATCCGGCAGACCTGCATCGGTTTTGACCGTTTATTGTAACGGAGCTTATATACTAGATATAAATGACAAAACAATTAAAATTGAAGACGTATTCTCATTCTGTCAAGAGAATGGTGTGTTTCTTGATCATGAAGAAGAACCTTATATTAAATACAATGAAAAGGAGAATAAATTGTATTACTTATTCGGCAATAATTATGCGTACAGTCAAGGTGTTAATGTGGACACCATCCGAAAAGGGTCTTTCAATTATGAAAAAGGAAAATTTCATCACGTTAGTGAATTTATTACTGTTAAGAAGTATGAGGATGAATAATTAGGGATAATTGAGTAGCCGATAGAAACTAGTAGGGAAGTGCTCTTGCACTACTGAGCGTAAGTCGTATAGGCGTAAGAAAAAGCTTGTTGTATTTTTGGCGAGGTTAAAAAAGATGGATATATTTGAAGATATTTATTAGTTGTGCACAAGTTTAAACCGAGCTAAATCTTGAAAAAAATAATTTACATTTTAATCTTTTTTACGTTTACTAACTGTAATCAAATGTCTGAAATCGAAAAAGCCTTGTTAATTAAGGATGAAACAGAATCCATATTGAAAATTCAAGAAATACTTTGGAAGAAGACTGAACTTTACGATGATTTTGAAAACTTGAATGAAGCCGAAAAAACATTTCTTTATGTTGAAATTTTGGAAGCCGAAATAAATAATGGAGGTTTTGACCAATATTTCTTTAACTCAAGTGGCGATTATGCTCACGAAACTTTAGAAGCTTTAAAAAAAATCGGAGCGATAAAAACCGCTAAAATAGTTGAAGAAGCTTACAGATACTTTCCTGAAAATCCAATCCCAAAAGACAACGGAAAAAGACGTGAAATTTTAGAAAATATTGATACGCAAACCTCCGAAAAATGGACACAACTTGAAGATAAATTTTATCTTTATGAAGAAAATATTGGTGGTTTAATACTAGAATATGTTAGAAACAACATAAGCGAATTTAATTAAAACCAGTGCACAACACAGGTTTTGCAAGATTGCGGGTTTTAGGCTAAATTTAAAGTTGGTTTTGTATCTTTGAGTTTAGTGTTTAACCGAAAGTTACGGCTTCTTTAGTCCGCAACCTCGCAAAGCCTGGGAATGTTGGCAATAATTTTAAACCTACTGCTGAAAATTCACAATTGCTACATTACTTTGAAATAAATAAACACCTATGAAAACTGAATTACTAAATAAATTTACCAGTGTTATTGACTATAGTTCTGGTTATGAAGAAAAGAAAGAGAAAGGTTTAAAAAAAGTCAACTGTGGAATTTCTCTGGATATTGATTTAAATGGCAGAATCGCTATGTCTATTCAAATTTCTTTAACAGATTTTTATAGTGACAAAAAAGAGATAACACCAAGATATAAACATCAAACTGTATTTCAATTATCGAAAGGTCAGCAATTGAATAAAATGGAATTTGTTGAAATGTTCAGATATACAGAAAACCAATTTCTACATACAGAAGTAACATTTGATGACAATAAATCAGAAAAAATAAAAGAAATATTTGGGTTAAAAGA
>JAUXNR010000830.1 GCA_030682755.1 Flavobacterium sp. | reverse complement strand
ATATTTTTATATTAAGTTCAAGTCGACCTCCAAAACCGAGTTCTATAATTTTTTGAAGCGTAGAAATACGTACTTCCTTGATATTGTTTTCTATCTTAGAAATGTATGATTTTGTAGTTCCAACTTTTTCTGCTAATTGTTCTTGGGTCATACCCATTTCTAAACGCGTATCGTGGATTAATGCTCCAAGTTTGAAACTTTCATAACCTGACTCAAGTTCATCACGCTCTTTTGTTCCTAACTTCCCGTAATTCTTTTCTTTAAACTCATCAAGAGTTAAAAGAGATTTGTTTTTCATATCTTTCATAATCTTAATTTAATTATTCAACATCCCCAAAAAATCATCTTCACTAATAATAGGTACTTTCAACTGCGAGGCTTTCTCTAATTTTGCCGGTCCCATATTTTCTCCGGCAATCACATAATTGGTTTTGGCAGAAATGGAACTGCCTACTTTTCCACCATTATCTTCGATGGCTTTTTTCAACTCATCGCGTGAAAATTTTTCAAAAACACCGGAAACCACAAATATTTTTCCTTCTAAAACGGAACTAACCACAGTCGATTTTGATTCGTCCAACGTGAGTTGAACACCCACATTCTTAAGTCGTTCAACAATCATGTTGTTTTCAGGATTTTCAAAAAACTCTATTACACTTTGAGCAATTTTCTCACCGATTTCATCTACTAAAATCAAATCCATCAAACTGGCATTTGCAATCGCATCAATACTTTTGTAATGCTTGGCTAATTTTTTGGCTACTGTTTCTCCCACATAGCGAATTCCCAACGCATACAAAACCCGTTCAAACGGTACTTCTTTCGATTTTTCGATGCCGTTGATTAAATTCTCTGCACTTTTTTGTGCCATTCGCTCCAACGGCAGAATTTGCTCAATTTTTAAATCATACAAATCGGCATAATTTTTCACTAAACCGTTTTGATACAATAAAGCAACGGTTTCACCACCCAAACCTTCAATATCCATCGCTTTTCGGGTGATGTAATGTTGGATTCTGCCTATAATTTGGGGTGGACACCCATAAAAATTAGGACAATAATGATTGGCCTCGCCTTCTTTTCGTTCTAAAGCAGTTTGACACTCCGGACAATTGGTGATGTAAACCGTTGGAAACGATTCCTGTCCTCTTTCAGCCACAGCAATAATTTTAGGAATGATTTCCCCTCCTTTTTCTACAAAAACTTTATCACCCACACGGATGTCTAATTTTTGAATTTGATCTGCGTTGTGTAAAGAAGCTCGTTTCACAATCGTTCCCGCTAATTGCACCGGTTCTAAATTCGCCACCGGAGTAATCGCA
>JAUXNR010000824.1 GCA_030682755.1 Flavobacterium sp. | reverse complement strand
ACTAACTTTGTAATGATCATTCTTTGGATAGAACTATCATCGACTACGACACAATTTAGTTTCATATTCGTTATTATTATAGATTTGGTGAAACAAACGTAATGCATTTCATCGATAAAAACAAGCATTTCTCCGATTTTTTTGCCTTATATCGAAAAAATACCCATTAGCATTGCTATTTAAATTAAAATGACTATTTTTGCACCCAATTTAACATTTTTAAATAAAATATTATGAATCATTATGAGACTGTTTTCATCTTGAATCCCGTTTTATCTGAACAACAGGTAAAGGAAACAGTGAGTAAGTTTGAAGATTACCTTACTTCTAGAGGAGCAAAGATGGTATCCAAAGAGGATTGGGGCTTAAAAAAATTAGCCTATGAAATCCAACACAAAAAAAGTGGTTTTTACCATTTGTTTGAATTCACTGCACCTGGAGAAATCATCATCGGTTTTGAAACTGAATTTAGACGTGACGAAAGAGTAATGCGTTTCTTGACAGTTAGTCTTGATAAACACGCAATTTCATGGGCAGAAAGAAGAAGAGAAAAATTAAAAGTTAAAGCGTAATCACTATGTCAACAATCGAGCAATCAGCTAAAGGAAAAAAAGAAGGAGATATCAGATATCTTACTCCTTTGAACATAGATACGAACAAAACTAAAAAGTATTGTCGTTTCAAAAAGTCAGGTATTAAATATATTGATTATAAAGATGCAGACTTTTTATTGAAATTCGTTAACGAGCAAGGTAAAATTTTACCAAGACGTTTAACCGGAACTTCATTAAAATACCAAAGAAAAGTGTCTGTAGCAGTTAAAAGAGCTAGACATTTAGCTTTAATGCCATATGTGGCGGATTTATTAAAATAATAATTAATTAAGTTGTTGTCTCGTTGCAATTAAACGAGACTAACTTCTAAAAAAAAAGGACAACAACATGGAATTAATCTTAAAACAAGATGTTCAAAATTTAGGTTTCAAAGACGATATCGTTTCTGTAAAACCAGGATACGGAAGAAACTTTTTGATTCCTCAAGGTTTAGCATCTTTGGCTACTCCATCTGCTAAAAAAGTATTAGCAGAAAATTTAAAACAAAAAGCACACAAAGAGCAAAAAGTTATTGATGATGCTAACAAATTAGCTGATGCATTAAAGGCTCTTGATATTAAAATCACGGCAAAAGCAGGTGGTGAAAAATTATTTGGATCTATCACAAACATTGATATTGCTGAAGCTTTAGAAAAAGCAGGTCAACCAATTGATAGAAAATTCATCACTTCTGGTACTGTAAAAAGAACCGGAAAATATGCTGCTTCGGTTCGTTTACACCGTTCAGTTGTGGTTGAATTACCTTATGAAATTATTGCTGAATAATTTTATTCAACATTATAAAGTAAGAACCCTGCAATTTGCAGGGTTTTTTTTGTTAGTTATTGAAAACGTAATTTATAATATTTGCTCCCATTTTTAAAGCAATTTGCCTCACTTCTTCCGGATTGTTATGTACTTCTCGGTCTTCCCAACCATCGCCTAAATCCGTTTCATAAGTATAAAGGAGTACCAATCTGTTTTTGATAAAGATTCCAAAAGCTTGCGGTTTCTGATTGTCATGTTCGTGAATTTTAGGAATTCCTCCCGGAAAAGAGAA
>JAUXNR010000820.1 GCA_030682755.1 Flavobacterium sp. | reverse complement strand
AGAAGAGAAGAAAGTGGTGGTGTTGAAGTAGTACAAGTTGTTAGTTGCGAAGTTGTCGATTGTCGTAAAATCGTTTGTCTTTTTCGGAGTAATGGACATTTTTTAGGCTTTTTTTTAGACGATGCTTCGTAATGGACATTTTTTAGGCTGTTTATTTTTCCCAATTTGATTTTATAAAACATTCTTTACCGATATTTGTATGTTTGAGCAAACGGAAACAAGCTCTGCTGGAGAGCAACTTGTCAGGGATAATTCAGATGGGTGACAAAAATGTCAAGTTAAAAGGGTTGCATTATTATGTGACCCTTTTAATATTTTTAGAACCCGTTATGCCTTTAAAAACTCATCGATAAACTTCTTTTTTCGTTTGATAGATAAACCATTATGATTCCTTAGTTTATTCTTTAAATCAGCAAAATGACCATCTATTGCATTTGTAGTATTAGGTATATTAAGTTCCTTGTGTTCGTACCAAGTAAAAAGCCAAGAAAGATTTGTTTTCAAGCTTCTGTATGCACTTCTAAGCCTCTTGTGCGTATAAAAAGACTTTTTGGTGTTTGGATTAACGGTTCTTTCGTTTAAAAAATCTTCCCAGCTATTGAACCAGTTTTGTAGAGCACCCACAAACGATACTTTATCAGTTTTCTTCATCATATCCACAACTAATATAAGCTCTTGAGCTGCTTTAAGTTTTGGTTTTTTTGTCAAATATCTTCTGATAATAGCCGATTGATGGAACTGACACATTTGAACAGGTATTGCTCCAAACGACTTAGGTAATCCTTTTCTGCCATCGCAAACAATACCTAATATCGTATATCCTTTTTCTTTTAGTTCTAAGATACCTTGCATATAAAGTGCATTGGTCTCGTATTTTACATAATATTTTAGAAGATTCTCCTTACTTAAAGCATCTTTGAATAGCATTACACCAAAGTTTCTGCCCCAATAAGTTGTATCCATAAGTACAACAACTTCTTGAGATTGCTTGAAACTAATATTCACTTTAACTTTATCAAGTCGTCTTTGTATAGTTTTTATAGAACACCCATACTTTTGTGCAAGTTGAGAATAGGTCTGCTTACCTTCAACATACTCAGCCCAAAGCTCATTGTTATCTAACCGATTTCCTCCTAAAAATTGTTTACCACAATTACTACATTTGTATAACTGAACACCTTTTACAGTTCCATTTTTCTTGGTAAAACCTTTACCACAATAAAAGCACTTTTTTTATTCATAATCTTTGATTGGCCTCAAAGCTAATGATAATAAAGGTTTCGAAGGTTTTCAGCCTAAAAAATGTCCATTAAGCCGAAAATGAATAGATTTTGATCGAAATCAATCAAAAATTAGAGTAGGTATGAAGTTATTTTAAACAAATTACTATATCAAAAAGAGAC
>JAUXNR010000819.1 GCA_030682755.1 Flavobacterium sp. | reverse complement strand
TTCTCTTTTTGTTAGTCCATTATTTTTACATTCTTGGTACAAATCAGTTACTTCATCATCCAGAAAGTGACCAATTTTTTCCATTACCGTAACCGTATCCGCCATTTCTTTTGGATGTTGCCCTAATTCCACCAAGTTTTCAAACAACTCCTTTACGTTAGTCATGTTGAAATTTCCGGCCACAATCAAATTTCGATGCATCCAATTGTTTTGACGTAAAAACGGATGTACACTTTCAATGCTGTTTTTACCAAACGTTCCGTATCGCACATGACCTAAAAACAACTCGCCAATATAAGGTAGATTTTCTTTTTGCCATTTTACGTCATTAACATATTCAGGATGTGCCGTTAAATCGTCGTTAATCCTTTCGTTAATTTGAGTAAAAATGTCTTGAATGGGCTGAGCGTGATTGGAACGTACTCTGCTGATATAGCGTTGTCCGGGTTCCATGTCAAATTTAATACTGGCAAAACCGGCTCCGTCTTGACCACGGTTGTGTTGCTTTTCCATCAAGAGATACATTTTTTGTATCCCATAAAAAGCTGTGCCGTATTTGTCTTTATAAAATTGCAACGGTTTTTTTAATCGTAAAAGTGCAATGCCGCATTCGTGTTTTAAGTTGTCACTCATTTTATTCTTTAGTTGTTGTGTTGTTGCTTCCTCAAATTTGTAACTTTTTTTAAATTAGAAATTTGCGAATTTGCAGTTAAATTTTTAATCAAAAATGCCCCGAAATTTCGAGGCACACTTTCTTATTCTAATTCAATTTCAAATTGAGTTAACGCTCTAAATTGTTTCAATCGGTCATAAACCTCTTCTTTCTCTAAAGCTACCATTCGTTCTGTTCCAAATTTTTCTACACAAAACGAGGCCAAGTTAGAACCATAAATAATGGCATTCTTCATATTGTTAAACGAAATGTTTTCACTTTGAGCAATAAATCCGGAAAAACCTCCTGCAAAAGTATCACCGGCTCCTGTCGGATCAAACACTTCTTCTAACGGCAATGCCGGTGCAAAAAAGATTTCTTTTCCGTGAAACAATAATGCTCCGTGTTCTCCTTTTTTAATCACTACATATTTAGGCCCCATCGTATGAATTTTTGCGGCTGCTTTTACCAAAGAGTATTCTCCGGAAAGTTGACGGGCTTCTTCATCGTTTATCGTAATCACGTCTACTCTTTTCATCACTTCATGTAATTCAGGCAAAGCACAATCCATCCAAAAATTCATAGTATCTAAAACAACCAACTTTGGTTTTTGAGTCAATTGATCCAAAACACTGATTTGAACCATCGGATGTAGGTTCCCTAACATAATCACATCAGCATTTTGATAATTTGTCGGGACTTTCGGTTGAAAATCTGCCAAAACATTTAGTTCTGTAACCAACGTATCTCTTGAATTCAAATCATTGTGATAACGTCCGCTCCAAAAGAATGTTTTGCCGCCTTTTACAATTTCAATACCTGAAATATCGATGTTTCTATCCGACAACAAATCCAAATACTCTTGTGGAAAATCTTCGCCAACCACTGAAACAATGGCCGAATCCACATCAAAAAACGAGGCGGATAAACCAATGAAAGTTGCCGCTCCTCCTAATATTTTATCTGTTTTCCCGAAAGGCGTTTCAATAGCATCAAAAGCAACGGTTCCAACGATAAGCAGTTTGTTCATTTTTTATGATTTGAAATAAGGTGCAAAGATACGTTTTTTGTTTAAAAGTTTAAATGGGTAGGAGTTTAAAAGTTTGTGAAAGTTTGGGTGGTGGTTTTAAGAATTTGTTGCTTTTTTTGAGTTAAAAAAATTAAGAAACTCTTTTAAGAAGTCTTAAGACAAAAAACAATACAATAAGAGTTACCATGATAAAATACTTATACTCTATGGCATTTCTTTTTTTTGATATTGTTTTGTTATGTAAATTCAATTTTTCCAATTGATTTGCATCAAGAGTGGTAATTTTTTCTAAATTGTTAAACAACACATTATAAACAGCATACCTAAAATGATCTTTATTGGGTTTTGATTTTGAAATTTCATCGCAAATAGCAAGACATTCGTTCATGATTTTATTTTTCACATCCACAATTTTTGGGTGATTCCCATAATTGTTATAAATAAAAAAGTTTTCAGGCGAAAAAATCGAGTCCAAATCCAAATCATCAACATTATTTTTTTCATAAGCATTTTCAAGAGACAATGATTTTGTTTCTGTAGCTTGTAAAAATTCTTTAAACTTCATAAGCTTTGCATAAGAGTTTTCTAAATCAGCACTAAAACGAGCCATTAGTGTTTCTTTGAAACTATCTGTTGCCAAGAACTCTATTGATCTGAGTAACGCAGTTCTTACATCTGTGTTTTCATAAGTTGAATTTGAAAATAATTCCAAAAAAATGGTATTATAATCATTGCTTATGTATTCTTTAAAACTTTCGTCTCTAAAATCTTTATTCCTAAATTGACTAAAGGCTGAAACTTTTTTCTCTTTTAATAACGCATTTAAATGTTTGTCATTAGCGATGATTTCATCGAATTTGTTGTTTGTCATATTTCTGGATTTTGATTATAGTTTTTAATGATATGAATACAAAAAAAGTCCTCAAATTTGAGAACCTTAATTTTAAGCATTAGAATTATTACGGTTTGATTCTAACTATTTTATCATTTTGCATAATCACCAACTCGCTATTCATTTTCTTTTTGAATTCGATTAGTTTCTCATAAACTTTATCCATACCAGCAAGAATTTTGCTTTGAGTAGCTGTTCTTTTAAATGCTTTCATTGTAATATTTTTTTAGTTTATCAAATTTAATATTGTTGATAATATCTATATCAGATTCCAAAACTTTTTCAGCTATCAATTCAGGTTTACCTCCTGAATTATCAAAAATCATAGCTTCATTTACGATTGGCAAATATAAATTAAATAAATTTCTTATTCCATTTACATATCTACGTTTGACAACTTCACTTTCAATATTATGCCCACCTTCCTGTACTCGGGTTTTAACCCTTTCAATGGCTAAATCAACATTTTGTAGCCAAAAAAAGAGAAGAGTAACATTATATCCTTTAGCTTGAGCTTCAATAACTTTAGATTTATAACTTTTGGTAGCCAATGTAGTTTCAAAAGCAAAATTCTGATTAATTTCTAAAAGTTCATTTATTCTATGAAGCATTATTCTACCAGATTCAAAAGAAACTTTTTCTGGTTGAAATGGAGATAATCCTTTTGCAATTTCATCAGCATTAACAAACTCTTTACAGTCTAATATTTCGGGTAATATTGTAAAAGAGGCGGTTGTTTTTCCTGCTCCATTACAGCCTCCAATTATGTAAAGATTTTTATTCATTTTGGCAAAGATAATCAATTTCAAAATTAATTTATCTATCTAATAAAACAATCGCTTGTAAAGTAGGAAAATCACCAATGTCGCAACAAGTGATGTCATTTTTCATAATTACATTCGTTTTAAAGCCATTTTCTAATGTAAAAAAAAGTAAGCGATTAAGCTTACCTTTTGGGTTTAAACTTTATTTAAGGATTGATTTATAAATGGTTAATTCGTGAATTTTTGTTTGTCGATAACTTTGGTACATTATCTAGTAATTGTGGAATATTACCCTCACCAATGCTGAAAAAAAATAATTACTCTTTTATCCAGTCATTTGCTTCTATTCTATTTAACAAAATAAAATTTGAATTTTCTATTTTATAACTATCATCTAAAAATTCATGAGAATAACCAATTTCTAGTTTTAATTTTTTTTGTTTATTATTAGGTTCAATATAAATATTTTTAAAGGATGTTTTTTCAAACAATATCAATGTTTGATTGTAGATTAAAAAACCTTCAAATTCAATTGATGTTATCAATTCATTTTTAGACCCAAAAATAAAATCTTCACAGATTATATTCAAAATATTGTCATTATTGCTATCTGTATAATATGAAATTGAAACATATTTTGGATTACGACTGTATTTTTCATTAAAAGAAATAATTGATTTTTTTATAATTTTTGGCAGTAAAGTATCAATGTAACTGACTTTGGAAACCTTAACCAAATAAAAACCCTCTTTATCAAGATTTGTTTCTTTATTTCTTGCAGCCGAACAAGAGAGTAATAAAAAAAGAAAAAAAAGTATGTACAAAAATTTCATTATTTTTAAATTAAATGATGTGTTATAATTAGCCCCCCTATTAATTATTTAAATTGAATGTTTTTACATTTATTTTCTTCATACCACTTTAACCAACCTTCTCTATCTTTTTCATATACTCCCAATGGATAACTACCATCATAACTAGACATCATGTCATAAGATACATGAGTATATTTGGAAACAAACTGAAGTGATAATTTATAGGTTTTATGCCTTTCCTCTGTTAGTAGGAGTTCATATTCATCAAAATTAGACACCTTCATACTGTCAATAAAATAGTCTTCAATTATTTTAATATTTTTTAAAAACTCCTTTTTAAATGCTAAATTCTCATTACAATCCGGATTTTTCTTTAAAGTTGAGCATGAAAAAAGAAACAGAAGTAATAGGATGTAGACTTTCATAACTTATTGTTTTTTTAATTACTACCACATGAGGTGTTTTTTCATTTCTATTTTAATACATTACCCAAATTCTTTCATTTAATCTTGGTAAACTTCCGGAACTACTAGGGAATTTTTTAATTGAATATTGTTGCATTTATTTTCTTCATACCATTCTTTCCATTGTATTAGGTCGTCTTCAAATACACCAATTGGATAAGTTCTTGAATAATTCAAGATTTGATTTAGTGATACAGGAGCGTAATTTGAAATAAAAATCACGGATTCTCTAAATTTTAAATCTTGTGAAACGGCTATGTTATTTTTAATATTATCAACATGGTAAAAAAAAATTCTCTAAACGCAATGTTTTCATTGCAATCATTTTTATTGTATTTCAAAGTATTACATGAAATTAGGAGTGGAATTAGGAGTAGTATTATTTTTTTCATAGTTACTTTATGTTAGTTTTTATTTACAACCCCCATGCTGCGAGCGTCCCGCTCGTACCAACAATCTAATTCAAATCAATCTCTAAACATTTTGGTCTTCATTTACGTAATTTCTTGCACTGCTATATTTCCAATTAACTGGATAGGAAACAAACTCTGGTCGCTTTTCAAAGATAGAAAAATTTAATTTTCTTTGTAGGTGCGAGAGAGACGCTCTCATGAGCTGGGGGTTAAAACGGGTGTAAAATAAAAAAGGCAAACCATTACGCTTGCCTTTTTAGGTTCAAATTTTATTTAAGCATTGATTTACTTTGGTTAATTTATGAATTACTGTTCACTATTAATTTTGGAACATTATCTCGTTCATGCTCAAATCTTCATTTCTTTAATCTTACAGCATTAATATAGCCTACATGAATAAGGTTACTATTCTCTTTAAAATCTTTGAATTCATTCGTGTTCGAAATTAAGATATCAGTAGCTTTTTGTGAATTATTTACTGTAGATTCAAAATCTGCTATAATTTCTTCGGCTTCATCCTCAGGCAATTTTTCTAATTCTCTTTTAGCCCATGCTCTGTCTTTTTGTCCTATTATTATTATTTTAAAACGTAAATATTTTAGTTTGGCTTCCCTGATTAAAGGATATTTTAGTAATTTATCAAGTTCCTCTACCATTTCGTTTAGACTAAAAACAGGCTTTTTGGCATTATAATTCACTTTAAATTGATAAACAATTCTCTGAAAAATTACTTCAGGAATAGTATTGTAAGGTATTAACTCTTGCATGAAGTCATCAACCAATCGATAATTTGGATTTTCTTTACCTAGTTCATTTTCTATTCGGAGCATATAATCAAGATCCTTCAAATTTTGATCTATTAAATAAGGTTCGCATTCTTTTAGAATGGCTCTTCCTTTATCAATATCTTTTGACGCATACAACAAACTTTGGCAAAGCTTAAACCTAATCTTATAATCATCTCGTTTTTCAAAATAGATTATCGCTTGGTTGACTAATCTTTCTTTGGTTTTATAATCTTCTATTTTTCTTATCGACATTGAATAGGAACTGAAAATATCTAAACTTATATATCCTGCTTCAATAATTCTCTCAAACTCGGCATCTTTTAACTCCATTGCTTGTTCTAAAGCTTCAATTGCCAAACGTTCCTCTCCTTTATGGCTATATAACAATGCCGATATTGGATATAAATACTTGTAATTATTAGCTTCCTGCTTTTTAACATAATCAATTAGCTTTTCTGCCATCACAAAATCACTTTCAAAGATGGTAGATTGTATCAATACAAAATAAACAGGCATACTCAATCTTGATGAAAAAATAGTAGCTTCATTATCTTTAATTATTTCTGGTAAATCATTTGAATTCGAGTTTGCGACAAAATAATTAAACAAGTGAGATCTAAGAATCATTTGTCCTTCATATTTATAATTTTTAGACAATGATGATTTAGCATGGCTCATAAAATCTTCATAATTTTCTATACCCAAATAATAAGCAGTCAACAAAAACTCTTTTGTGTCTTTATCCTGAATTAAAGGTATGATTCTATGATATAGTCCATGGTTATCTCCATTAAAAAAGTAGCCACAAGCACAAACTTCAACTAAGATAGGTTGAAAAGTTGATAAATAATTGTCATCTAAACGATTGCAATAATCATTCATAAATTCAAAATCTCGAACATTAAATTTTTCTTTAAGCAGTGATTCTACAAAATTCGGATGATATGGAACTTTTGCTAAAGCATCTTCAATTTCTCTTAAAAACTCTTCCCTACTATAATTAGTATTTTCGAATTTTTCATAAAACTTATCAACAAATTCAAATTGCTCCTTAGTAAAACTTGTGTTTTGAGACCATCCAAAAAACGAGAATAGAATAAGTATGAAGACTATTTTTTTCATTTTATTAAAATTCATTACTAAATCTTTTAATTAAATCTGCTGTAGCTCTTAAGCTTAATGAGCTAAAGATATTGGGCATTGTTAATGTTACATTTTGTCTAGCTGACGGATTATACTTACTTGAAATATTGGTATATGTAGATCCCAAAGTAAAGGCACGAATCCTTTCGTGTGGCTTTATAATAAATAAAGTCCTTCTGGATTATAAAATTTATAGTTCCTGCTCATGTTGTTCATTTAAATCAAAAATAGTAAAAACTTTCTTTGTGCTAGAACCACATGAAAGGATTCGTGGTAGCATGGATTCTTTTACCCTTATGCCCGCTTGGATTCGAGAACATATTTCCATTAATGGAAAAAAACTAACAGAGTGTGATTACACCCTATTACCTAATTAACCACCAACACAGCTGATTCATTACCTAATTAACTATTATAGAGGTTTAGAAATTAAAAGAAAACTATTTTACGTAATATAAATCAGTTAGTTGGTCTGTGGTGTATATCCCAAACGGACTGGATTCATTCCAAATTAGCTTTGAATCAATAATCA
>JAUXNR010000812.1 GCA_030682755.1 Flavobacterium sp. | reverse complement strand
AGTAGTTTGTAATATTTCATTCATCAACAATTGGTTTTATATAGGTAAATTCATATCTTGGCATCACTAAAAATGAACTATGACTCAAGAAGAACTGTTACCGCTAATTTATAAAAAAGAGGAAGGTGCTTTCACTATTTTATATGATATGTATTCAAAAAGTTTGTTTGGCGTTATTTCAAATCTAATTAAAGACAGAGAAGAAGCCGAAGATGTTTTACAAGATGTTTTTGTAAAAATATGGAAAAACATTGATACTTACTCCGAAAATAAAGGACGTTTTTATACATGGATTGTCAATATTGCCAGAAATACGGCCATTGATAAGTTGCGTTCAAAAGGATTTAACAACAGTCAGAAAAACCTATCCGCTGATAATTTCGTACATCTATTGGAAGACAGTTCAAGAATGACAAATAGAATTGACGCTATTGGAATTCAAGAATTTGTCAAAAAATTAAAACCCAAATGCATTAAATTGATTGATTTGTTATTTTTTAAAGGCTTTACGCAACAAGAGGCTTCAGACGAATTAGAAATTCCCTTAGGAACCGTAAAAACCCAAAACAGAAATTGCATCACTGATTTAAGAAACTTATTACAAGTATCATGAGTACACAAGATTACATAGAATCAGGTATTTTAGAGCTTTATGTTTACGGTAAACTGAATGAAGCTGAAATGGAGGAAGTCTTTAAAATGGCTGAACAACATGCGGAAATTAAAGAAGAAATTATTGCTATTGAAAGAGCAGTGCTCTTTTTGTCTTCCAGTGTTTCCCCCAGACTTTCCGGTAAAAATTATGAAGACATAAAATCTTTAATTTTTGGTAAAGAAGAACCAAAAGTCATTGAACTGAAACCAAAAACAAATTGGTCAAGCTATTTAGGATGGGCCGCAGCACTTGTTTTCCTATTGGGTGGTTATTATTATCACATGCAAAAACAAGAAGAAGCCAGTGCTCAACTTGTTACAGTTGAAAACGAAAAGTCTAAACTTCAAAAAGATCTTGTAGATTTAGAATTTACAAACAATGAAAACCAAGAGTTGATTGCCATCATTCGCGATCCTAAAAACATTGTGGTGCCGTTACTTGGTCAAGACGTTGCACCAAAATCATATGCCAAAATATATTGGAATCAAGAAACTAAAAAAGTATATGTGGACGGTTTAGGATTACCAAATCCACCGGAAGGCATGGTATATCAAGTTTGGTCGTTAAAACTTAATCCGCTAACGCCGGAAAGCATCGGGTTAATTGAGAATTTTGGAATCTCTAAAAAGCGTTTCTTTGAAATGAGTGCCTCTTTTGATTCTGAAGCATTCGGTATTACCTTAGAACCGGCAGGAGGAAGTCCGACACCAACTCTTGAACAATTATTCACTTTAGGAAAAGTTTAATTTCTTATAAAAAAAATCAAAATCCTTTAAATCAATTTGGTTTAAAGGATTTTTACCTTTACGATGAAAAAGTTAGTTGTATTAACCGGAGCCGGAATGAGTGCAGAAAGCGGCATTAAAACCTTTCGTGATGCTGATGGTTTATGGGAAGGTCATGATGTTATGGAAGTTGCCTCACCCGAAGGTTGGTATAAAAACCCTAAACTTGTCTTGGATTTTTATAACAAACGCAGACAACAACTCAAAGAAGTAACACCCAACCAAGGTCATTTTTTGTTGGCCGAATTAGAACAACTATTCAACGTTTCCATCATCACACAAAATGTGGACAACCTGCATGAAAAAGCAGGAAGCACTTCCATTCTTCATTTGCATGGCGAACTAACCAAAGTGAGAAGCATACACAATGAAAACTATATTCTTGATTGGACTTCCGATTTAAATTGGGGAGATACAGATCCGCATGGTCATCAATTGAGGCCCCATATTGTTTGGTTTGGAGAAGCCGTTCCCGCTATTGAAGAAGCCATTCCTTTGGTTGAAGAAGCTGATTATTTAGTCATCATCGGCACTTCCATGCAAGTCTATCCCGCAGCAGGTTTAGTGCATTATGCAAAACCAACGACACCAATCTTTTATATTGACC
>JAUXNR010000807.1 GCA_030682755.1 Flavobacterium sp. | reverse complement strand
ATCATTTAAATAATTAACATTTATTTCTTCTTGATTTGCGGTAAGTGTTTTTGAATACACTGCTCTGCCTTGCATATCAACTAAGCTCAATTCTGCATTACCACTTAGGTTTGGGGTTTTAATTGTAAAAACGCCTTTAGTTGGATTGGGATAAATCAAAATCTCTGACAATGAGTTGTCTGAAATATTCAATTGTTCTTGAATTAAAATATTTACTGTTTCATTAGATATCCATCCATCAGTAGCATTTAAAATGTTGACCACAAAAGAATCTGTATTTTCTGAATTTAAAGTATTTGAATAACTTATTTTATTTTGATTAATATCTTCTTGAGTAAAGGTATCTCCAACATTTAAATTACTGTTTTCTTTTTTCAAAATCCCTAAAGAAGTGTTTTGAATTAATGTATAAACTTGTGCATTTGTTGGCTGTGCATTTGTTTGAGCATTTAATTCACTTGATGTTATAATTTTTACGCTGTTTGTATTCGTTATTATGTCATTATTTATCAAAGTCATTGCATTTATTATATTTGCAACACTACAAAAAGTTAAGGTGAAAGCATTAATAACTCCGCCATCTTGATTATAATTATCTACAACTCTAAGAGTCCATGTTCCCGCAGAACTTAAATTATTAAAGGCACTCATTGATTGAAAAGGAATTACAATTCCAGAAATAGCCGGGTTTGTACCACATGACAATGGAAATCCATCATCATCTAACGTTGCTAAAATATTATCTTCACCTCCACACGGCTCTTCTAATAAAATAACAGTATTATTTGGCCCTTCAAGAGATATGGTCATATCTTGGACCCAAGTATGATCAATATTTATTGTGGCTGTTACTTTATTAACACTGAAATTGTTTGGAATTACAATTGGAACTGTTGCAATGGAGTTGGCGACACTTCCAATAAAAGCATCTGAAAAATCTGTTGCTGCAAAAGCCAAACCACATGTCACACGACCCGTTTGAAAACTATTAAAATTAGTTTGGATAGAAGTGCCACAATTATTGCTTGGAATTACCCGCCAATAATAAACTGTTTTTCCTAACAATCCGGAAATGACCGTTGTATTTTGTAGGACTGTTTGAGCCTGAATAATATTTGTAAAAGTTGGATTTGTTGCTACTTGAACCAAATAACTAGTCGCGTTTATATCTTCATTCCATGTCAAAGAGGTTGTTGCTGCAATTCCGCTTTGACCATTATTAGGATAAACTTGGGTGATTGGATTAAATACCGCACTATAAACCGTTAACTTAACATATCTGATTTCTGATTCTATTCCATTGTTTCCAACAACTCCAATGTTATATTCTCCAGGGGTAACATTTTGAAGATTGGAAATAGTCATGGTAAACGATTCATTTGCATTTAAAGAGTTTGAACTAAAAGTCACAACAGAACCCACAGGTTGATTGATGGTTGAAAAACTAACAGGATTTGCCGATTGATTTATAAAATTAAAATCAAAAACTGCAGATTCTGTTGCACAAACTTGTTTTTCATTTCCTTGAGGTATGATTGCAAAAGCTGAACTAATTCCTGTTACAATTAATGAGTAATGTTGCTTTCCTGAAACTAAATTTCCTTTGTGTGAAATTGTTATTGTATAAATTCCTCCATTAGCTTGATCTATTTTTATGATTTCAACATTATCTACATTATTATCTGCATCTCTTAAGGCATTTAAGTTGGCATTTTGTTGTAATCTCCAAGGGAAAAAAGCACTCCCATTTTGAGTTATTCTCAAGTCTAAATCATTGACCAATGCAGGTGTTGGATCGTTTAATACTCCGGTATTTGCCACTCCGGGAACATCTGTCCAAGTTAGAGAGGCAATTAATGGTAAACCTGCAACGGATTGAAATGTGAAAGTTTGAGTTTGTCCTTGCGAAAGAATACCTTCTTCAACCCAAGAACTTAATCCGTTATTTTTGAGCGTCGTTGCAGCTGCTTTTGCATTCAAAAGTCCCCATCCAAATCTTGCGTCAGGACCCGGAATTCCTGCATCATCAGCTGTATGACAAGCCAAACCTTTTAAAGTGGCTGCTCGCATAAAACGACCATTTAATTGATTAAAATATTGTTGTAATAAAGCCAATGTTCCCATAACATTTGGGCCGGCCATTGATGTTCCGGTTAGCGTAGTATAACTTGTATCACTTGAACTATTTGTTGAATACAATCCAGTCCCATTTCCTGTAATATCCGGTTTTATTCTCAAATCATCCGAAGGTCCTTGACTACTTCCTGAATTTATAAAAACACTTATCAGATTTCCGTCGTTGTCAATTGTTGCATCTTGGGCATTTGCTACAACTAAATTATTTTTAGCATTTTTATTCCCGTTTAATTTGTCATAATTTGGTGTTGACGGACTGGAATTGGTGTTGTTTCCGTCATTTCCAGCAGAGGCAACCATTAAATAATAGGGTGCTGCATAAGCAACTTGGTCCCAAGCTCTTGCCGGTTGAGAATAAGCTCCGGTATACCATGGGTCGTTTATACTGCTCAATGGTGTTCCGTAAGAATGATTGGACAGAAGAAGACCGTTTTGAATTTCTTGCGTGACTTCTGTTAAATCATTACTCCAATCATAAGTCTTTACAAATATTGAAGGAGCCATACCTTTTGCATTGGGTTGAACTCCAGAGGCTGCAATTGTTCCGGTTACGTGTGTAGCATGAAAACTATTTCCATTAAGTGCTGTAACGCCATCTCCAGAATCCACTCTAAATCCGAATTCTTGATGACTCAATCGGGTTGGTCCTCCGTCCCAAACTCCAACTGTAATATTTTCACCGTTCAAATTTAAATTAAGCGAACCTCCTGAATTTAAATGATTTGCACGTGTTGACCGAGAAGCATTTAAATTTTCAATGGCATAATATAACGGACTGCCATCTTCAAGAATACCAACCAACTCATCAAAAGAGCCATCAGGATTTACTTTTATTAAATCCCACCCTTTTTCTTTTGCTAGTCTTTGAATTCTTTCTTTTATGCTTTTATTTTTTTGACTAAACTCAATCTCTAATTTTTTTAGCTCTTCAAGA
>JAUXNR010000798.1 GCA_030682755.1 Flavobacterium sp. | reverse complement strand
GCACGCGTGCATTATGAATTGAAAAAACGTTTTGGCCCTGCCAAAGTCCATCTATATGCTTATTTGGAAATTGGTGGATATATTAGCTTTGAACGCCCACAGATAGGTGGTTATGTTGCTGCTGGTGGAGGTATTGATATTGATATATGGATCATTGGAATATCTCTGTCTTTAAATGCTCTTTTATCTGCTGAAGCAGCCAAACCATTCCTAATCTATGCAGAGGTAAGATTCAGAGCCTGTGCAAAGCTAGGCTTTATCAGAGTGTGTAAATCATTTACAGTGAAACTGAAATGGGAAAAAAGTACAATAGTAGATCGTTCCCCAGTATCTCCCCTTCCATCTTCAGGTTCAGTGAACAGGGCAAATGAATTGGTAAAAGGTATTCATATGCTAACCAATGATACTTTTGATCTGAAATTTTTTACGGCTCCGCCTGCTGTAGGGCTGATTGATAAAGTAATTCCACTGGATACTTATATCGAAATCAAAACCGAAAAAGGACTAGTTCCTGGGGCTGTCTCTGGAAAGATAGGCGGCTATACTTTTGCCCCTCAAAACTGTGTGGATCTGATTCCTCCCCAAAAAGTGGTTCGGGGCGGACATCAGTTAAGACAGGTTAAGCACAGGTATTCCATAGAAAACATTGAAATAAAAGCGTGGAACGGCAGCTGGCAGGATTATCATCCTTTTGAAGCGGTTGTTGATGTAGATAACCGTCCTAATGTAGCAGGGCTACGAATAGGTTATTGGCAGATTAAAGAAAAACAATACGATACCATCCGTCTATTGGCAACGACTCCGTTTACCTATATGGAAGCAGGTGAACCTGGATGGCATATACCGGAAGTATATGGCATTACGCCATCTACTCTGTATTGTCAGGAAGAGTTACGTAAAGAAAAATGTGCTAACGTGCTGAATAAACCGTTGGGCACGATTTATTATCCTCCTACACAATATATAGGACATTATATAAACGGTGCTTATTTTACTATGCTGAATGTTCCAGTCCCTCTATTTGAAGATGGTGAAGTCACATACGACCTGAGCGAATATTTAGAAGTAACTAATGCAGAAAACTTACACGGTTTTGCAAAATCACTTTCATTCAACAATAGTAATGGTATGGTGATTATCCTACCCGAGCCTTCGGTAGAAATTAAATTAAGATTTACAACCAATGCACAGGGAGCTACCATCAGTTATTATAAATCTGTTATAAATGACTCTACAAGTATTGTACAATACGAACTGGTCAATCAGGTTTATAAAACAGCTTCTGAAATAAATAATAATGTCATTGAATATATAAATGAGAATGTAACAATAGCTAAAGTAGTTATAAATCCTGATGATGCTGATTTAATTGCTATACAGCAGATTTCAGAGCAAATAGCTGAATTGTTTGAAACAACCTATGACAATGTTTCTGGAGAAGTAAGCATTACAGAACCTTCTGATTCTAAATTATACAGGGATCTGATTAAAAAGTTAGAGGAGTTAAAAGGCAAAGGATGCTCAAGAGCAAAAGATAATTCAGACCCTAAATTATGTGGGCTACACAACCATTTATCAGGATTGTTTGATGACCACTTTATACTCCCGGTTGACAAAGCCGATGAGGTGATACGAGAACAGGAATATTTTAATCAATTCAATCTAAGCCTGTTAGTATTTGACAGGGAAAATCCTGATTATAGTCTGCTCGAATCTATGGATAAAATATATAATACATTTACTGAAAAACTAGATAAATTAAACTATTTATTATCCGTATATCCGGAAGAAGTAGGTGATAAAGAAGTTGTCGAAGGATATTTTGAATTCAGGGAGAGCAGTATAAATGTATTGAGTTATACCAAAGAGAGAGGCAAATGTGGTTGCAAATCTAACCCAAGAATATGCGAATTATACAATCAACTTCTTGTATTATACAACAACTGTTTTGTACCTGTCAAAACAAGTAAGGATGTTGATGAGAATATCAAATGCTTTTTGGAATTTCAGTCTATTGTAGAACTAATTATTAAACTGGTTCCTGACGAAGAGCTTATTAAAGTTTACACTCATTATAAAAAGCTACTTGACCAAATCAAGAATCTAGTGGGACATCATGAGCAAATATTACTTTTTTACAGACTCAAAGAATATGCTGAGCAAATCTTGACTATAGTTAATGCTTTAGGAAACTGTAATTGTGACGATAAACCGAAACTCAAATGTACCACTTCTTTACAGCAGATATGCTGGCTAAGCCTTGAAGACCACCAATGGAATCTGACCGTTCCGGGTTCGGAAGCTATTGAGGAAGACTTTGAAGATATGACGGCGGCCGTACAGAAGGTAGCACAACCGGTTTGGAGACCCAACACAAACTATTATATTAGGATACAACTGAAAGATGAAGTTGATGATGGAGCCAGCGATCCAGGTACTTACAACTATTATTATGGTTTTAAAACGGTCGGACCCGTAGGACACTATCATAAAAACCCAGCATCAGGATATATACCCCCAGGAGGTAATGCAGATGAGTATCCTTTAACCTCATTAAGGTCTTATATTGATTACAACCGTTCGTACCCTAATGCAGATGGAAATATCCTGAAAGCAAAACCGCTGTTTTATGGAAACCAACAGTGTAAGATTTCAGTATTCTTTAATAAGCCGTCAACATACCATATGTTCCAGACTTGGAATCCATATCTCAATTTGCCTGAATTGGATGGGCAGTTGCATATCGCTATTAAGGATCCGGTTACAGATGTGATTATCCCTTATCCGTTACCTGTGGATTATGACGAGACTGTTCCGTTCCCTGATGAAAATGGTTATTTATGGGACGAAGACGACAATCCTCAGCTTCCTGTTCATATTCAGGTTATAAATAATATGATTGAAAACGGACAGCTGCCTTGTGAAATTGATTTGGGAGAACCTATTGTTCCGGCAAGTTCTTACTTTAACGTAACGCTTATGAATTTAAGACCTCAAAAGCTTTATACAGCTTTACTTTATAATGCTTTTGAAGTTACCAATAATAATGTAGTAAGTGAACCGGTGCATGAGTTTGTCTTCCAGACTTCAAGATATGAGAATTTTGAATCACAGGTAAAAAGCTATTTGATAAAGGATCAGGAAACAGAAACAGAAAAACAGGCAATATTTACCGTAGAGCTTAGTTTGGATAATACTGCTGTAGCTAAAGCATTGGATATTGTTTCTAACCCGAACAGTCAAATAAATGACCCGTTAGGAAACAGCTACCAGCATCTTTTTGACCGGGTTATCGAGGGAGTGTTTGAAATAATACCTTTAGACCCTCCGGTAAGAACAGAGTTCCATAAAATAATAAACCTGATTACCGGTGATGTGGTTGCATTACTAATAAAAAATCCTGAACCTTTCAACATTCCGAAAATATCGTTGGAAGAACTGGAAGAATTGGAAGAAATGATTGCTATAGTGGATAACGGGGATGTAAACAGTAACTATAAAGTGCTGTACAGTAAAGATTACTCAGAGGCACTTATTATGCACACTAGTGCAAAAATAACTGCGTTAACACTTGATTTCATCTTTAGATATTATACGTGGAACGGTAGTCAATATATAGTAGCAGATGATGTCTTAGTAGAGAATATCAATATTAATGATTAAAAAGAAACAAAATGGCTTACGTTAATCTATATAACCCGGCAGCAAACGGAAATGTTCAAAAATTAGTAAGGATTGGTTCTTTTACTTATGTATTAGGTTGGGTGTTTGCTTCATCTAAGTATTACCCTTATTTGGCTAAGCTAAATAGTAACGGTAATTTGATATGGCAAAAGCGGTATTCATTTCCTGATACAATCGTAAGTGGGTCGGTTAAAACTCATTTCGCAGATATAATGGAAGTGATTGGAACTGGTGATTTAATATTGCTTGTTTCAGATTATAATAATTTTTTAGTTGTAAAGTTGACGAGTGAGGGGCAAGTAATCTGGAAAAAGAAGTACTATGATAGATCTGACACCCAGATTATATACACGGGTGTGAGTGCCAATGCAAGGCTCTTCAAGTTGAACGACGACACACTCATCCTTAAAGTACATGAAGTACATTCACGAAATGGAGGTGTTTTGAGGATTAACCATATCTTTTATAAGATAAATCCTCAAAATGGAGCTGTCACTCTAACCAGACAGATAACTTCACAATCTCCGTTATTGCTTATCCGGGATGAGGAAATTAGAAATCAGGAACTTTATATGTTTGGGTTTTATGATAAAAATGCAGCCATAATTAGGATCAATGCTTCCTTAAATATTACCCAGTCTGTTGGCATAGCTTATAATGGTACAAGGCAGGGATTTAATTACCTGCATATTTACGCCGCAAGTCCTCTTTATAATGGGAATTATGCCGTTCTGGGGTCATATTACCATTATGATCCGGCACAAAGTTTAAGGGAAACTAATATAGAATACAAACAAGAAGCCATTATTGACGAAAAAGATGACGGACTTGAATTTATCCTTAACGAAAGAGATGAAGATATTCCCAGATTGGTTATTGAATCTTGGAAGGATATTGAAAACGAATCCGAGATTAACAACAGAGCTGAGAACAGCAATCGTTTTACTAAATTTTTTATTGCAGAAGTCAATGCAGACAACAGTAGTGTAAATAATGAGAAAGTATTAGATAAGAATTTTACTGCAACATATCAGGAAATATACAAAAACTCAAATGGACTATTCTTTAGCATATATGATGATTTATATAAATTAAATAGTGGATTAACTAATACCGATTGGGTAAAAATAATCAAGGTTCAGGAAATCAGCCAGAACCTGGTATTAAATAAAAATATAGGAAATACTTTCGATTCTTATAGTATGCGGTTTACACCCGGTAAATTATCTGTTGCATCCACTGGATTTGACTATGACTCCTGTAAGACAGAATTGGTAAATGATCCGGTTACTCTTTCTAATGAAGAATTTTCTATTGCAAACCTTTCGGTCACACTTGTCGAATATTCTCCACAACTATATCAGGATCCTGTTTTTGAACCCCAATTATTAGAACCCGGTCAGGTACAGTTATGCTCTTCAGGAGAACCAGAACCTGACCTTAAACTAAGCACTATCACTGCTAATCCTACATCAATAGCAGCTGATGGTTTTTCCACTTCCATAATTACCGTTACTCTGAGAGATGCTCAGAATAACATTATTAATCCAAGTAGCTATATTGTTAATATCAATACAAATGCAGGAACTTGGAATGGAGGGGTTACAACAGATGGGGATGGAATTTATAAAAGGATATTAAGATCCTCTACCACAGAACAAACAGCAACATTAACTTTTTCAGTTGACGGGATTGGTAATAGTCCCTATACTGCTACAGTAGAATTTATAAAAAAAGGAACAACAATTGAAGTGTCAAAGATTACTGCTATACAATCTCCGTATTTATATTTGCAGGCTTCCGGATCTACTGGAGTAGACAGTACCAAAGGAAGGCATCTTCGTTGGGCATTTCGTGGCACATTGGGAGAAAAACATCTGCCTAAGGGAGATTATGCCGTAAATTATGTCAATTTTAATAAGCCGAAAGATTATGTAAGAATATATAAAGCGGCATATACGAAAAAGACAATTACACTTAATCTCATTACGGATATTCCTGAAGTAGTTGACCATACCAACTACCTATGGATCTATAAAATTGAAAATAAGGAGTTTTATATTCGTTTCGGTAATACTTCAAAATATAATCAGGTCAAACAGACCATCAATCCTCTTGTAAACCCTTCAGGTTTTATTTCAGGTTACGGAAGCGAACTTATTGAAGTAGAAAATATTAAGGAACTGTTTTTTGCGGTTACCTGTAATTTTTCATCAGTAGTATCTAGCTCACAATTCAGGGTGGAAACGCTTTCTGTAAGCACAAGTACCCTAATTGCAAATAAAGTTGTTACCAACAGGAAATCTATCTCGGGGACTCAACTGGGCAACCCACTGAAATTATTGTTTGAAAACGGTAGATCAGTCAGATGGCGAATTTTCAATACACAATTGGTATCCCTCGATTTTGAATTTTATTCTGAAACTATTAAGGAAATCAACAATACAACCGGCTGGGATGAACAGGGAGATTTTGCCCTGACATTAGAAACAGAAAAAGCATTCACCCAATTAGAGCCAAATTCAGGAGATGTAGATGGAAATTGGCATCGTTTCAATGAAGAAGCGTTGGTTAATATTAAAAACTATCATCATAAATGGGAGGCTACTCCTGAACCAGGTGACAGGAATATCAAAGAAGTTGTTAGTAAGTACATCCAACTGAGTGAAGATGTAAATAATCCACTGGCAATTGAAAACATATCATTGGAAAATAACCCCTCTGACCCTGAGGATTATTTGGAAATATCCAACTTAGATATGCTGAATTTTTCGGCAAATGATTATCACATTGCACGTATGCTAGGGTTAGGAATTCTTGATTTACAAGGAGACGGTAGTATAAAATGGGTTTATGTAGCAGAATACTTTACCCATGCAGATTTAGAGGATGGACTGGGAAAACGCGATGTTCAACATTTGTTTATGAGCCTACCGACCAATAATGAAGATTTCAGGCTACCTGTTCCGGTCGAGCTTGATCAGATAATTCCGGGTGTATTTCTTGATGAAGAAAACGGAGACATTTCTTCTTTAACAGATGAGAACGGATATTCTCACGATGGGATGTCCCGATATGTCAGCCTTTATACAGAAGATTTACCGGAAGATGATGTAAATACGCCTTTCTTTGTTTCTAATGAAGAAACAGACCTTAGCCTGATTACGATTCCTGTTTATGGAGGGTTAAAATACAGGTTAAATAACGGAAGCTGGCAGAAACCAGAATTATCCAATGATTCAAGATATTATAATCTTGTTCCACAGGGAGATGAGTTTTTTGAAACCCGTTTTATTTTAATTCCTGAGCCGCTTCGTCCGTTCTATACTCACAGGCAGACAGTAAATGGGATACATCTGTACAGGTCTTATGGTATTAACTGGTTTTCAAGAGCTAAAGTAGGGGATGCTGAAATCAGTATTGAAACACTTTTAAAGCAAAAAAATCCATTAGTACCCCCTACCAATACTAATGCTTTACTAATCAGACAAGAAAGTCCGTTATTTCTGACTTCACAAGAAGAGCAGGGACGTTTGACAGCTATCAGTAGTAATGATAAAACGCTGATAAGACTTACTTATGATTATCATTCGTTTCATGAACTGAAAAATTATAACATCCCTTTGGATTCTCCTTGGACGAATGATGATTTTACAGACCCCATTAATGCATATGACCCTCAGGTTCTTTTCCCGGACAACGAGGAGACTTTTGCAGATGAAGTAGATATTTTCTTTAGGAATCAGGTGCCAAATAATGTTACTGGAAAAGCACTCACCGTTTCAGACCATAACTCAAACGAGGTACTGTCGGTTATTACTACCGGAAATTATGAAATTGTAAGTACCGGAGAAACATTGACACCCTACATAGCACCGGGAACCGAAAGTAACTACGTGGGAGGTGTATTCATTTCCGGAGATAATCAATATATTATTCATCAGGTAACACTAGCTGCACAAGGACCTGTGTTCACGGTTTATAAAAAAGAAATCAGTGCTTCCATCGTCAATGGAGGTGGCATACCTTCAGATCCGCTTATAGGAGAATTAGAGTCTCCTCTACTTGTTTCTGACGGGCTTTTTATGGTAGTGGAGAATATGCAAAACACGAGTTCCTGGGGAATACCTAATCCTCTTAATTTCACAGTAAAAGTTGGCAACAACTGGGGAATTCACCGTGAAGTTATCGAAACCATAGATGATGACGGAGAAATAGAAAGAAAGGTCGAGAAAACAAGGGGTATTTGGGGAAAAGCAGTAGTCAGTGTCTTTGAGGATGAATATGAAAATGAAGTACCGGGAATTTATAAGGTCATATTTAATAATACTCCATTTGCACAACATCCTCAGTACAATCCTAATGGTGTTTCTGTGGAATGGTACAAAGGGATAGCGAGAATTTTTACTCAAAGTGCCGCAGCGGAACCTGTCCCGAATGATACAAGAAAAGTGCTCTCAGTAATAAGGATAGATAACATAGGAACGGATAACCCGACCCTTATTATTCAGGATCCGTCTTTTGACCCTGATGATCAGAATTATGATTCTATACAGACGGGAAGCGATATTGAAGTTAACTTTTATCCAGGATATAGAGTATATTTTTATGAAAATTCTCCATTTGGTATCAATGAACAGAATATACTCCCTGCTGAAGGAGAAGGAATTCGTTACAGCATCTTCGGATTCAGAAGCCGTGATACTGACGGAGGCTGCGATCCTATCTCAGGAAGCTGTTTATCCAAGATAGGTGTTCCATGCCTGATGTTTGCCCAGGAACTTATTGAAGCTCTGCCTCCTGAATTACCAGAAGGGCCTCTTTACGCCACTCGACCGGACTTCTTCGGGCGTTCTACCTATACCCTAACTACAAAGTATCAACATAAACCACACGGAGTTCTTTTTTACAGAAGTAATGATGAAGCCCTTTTAAATGCCTTGTATAAAAAAGATACCATTAAGGGAATACGGGAAAGTCTTGAAATATTTGGAGGTAATAATGAAGAATACCTTACCAACAGATGGAATAATTTCCTAAACTTTAATGAACTGGCTGCTGATGGGGATTATAAGGTATATCCTCCTGCTGATATTTCGCCGGACGGTTATAAATTTCCTAATCCGGATAAACCAACTTTCTTTGATTGGGCAAACCATATACTGGCAGAATTGGATGAACCTTTAATTACTGACGAACCAGGTACTCTAACCGTTGGTGACCCTAAAATTATTCATTTTGTAAAAGGAGTCATTTATAATGCTTTTGTTTCTTTAACAGAAGTCCCTATTCTTTATCAGTACATTAACGGGGATAATTATAAGCCTGTGGATAAACCACAGGTAATCAAAGACAGAAATGGTCATGCTTTAAACCCTGGCAGTGAAGATTTTGAAATGGCTCCTATGATGAAGATTATTAGCACTACTCCTCCTCATCAAACGTTGTTTACGGATTTTAAACTTGACGGAACTTCAAATAACCTATATTTCTATGGAGTTAAGGAGTTGAGTACCCAAATGAATATGAGTCCTTTCAGCCCGTTCTTAGGACCAATAAAATTGGTAAATACCAATGCTCCTGAAGCACCTGAAATAAAGAGAATCGTACCTGTTTTGGAAAATTTAGTTTTGGGAATATCACCTGAGATCCAATTGGAAATAAATGCCTTTCCAAGAGTTCAAAACGTTAAAAAAATTACCATATACAGGGCA
>JAUXNR010000796.1 GCA_030682755.1 Flavobacterium sp. | reverse complement strand
TATTACCTGCCGAAAAAGTAGGTGTTCAAGTTTTTAAAGCAACAATTTCTTCATCAGAACCGGAAAAAAACACATACAACAATACTAAGAATTTTGCAGTAGAAATCATCGATCAAAAGTCTGAAATTGCAATTGTGTCGTCGATTAATCATCCCGATATCGGAGCGTTAAAACGTGCAATTGAAACGAATCAACAACGTAAGGTAAAGCTAGTAAAGCCCAATCAAATCAATTCGTTACAAGATTATAATGTGTTGATTTTATACCAACCTACTTCCGAATTCAAATCAGTTTTTGAAAAAAACAATCAGACCAATCTAAACACTTGGATTATAACAGGATTGCATACTGATTTTAATTTCTTGAATCAAAACCAGCTCGCTTTTGAATTCAAAATGAGTGGACAACCCGAGGATTATTTGGCAACTTTTTCTTCGCAATTTAATCTGTTTGCGACCGATAATATCGGTTTTGAAAATTTTCCACCGTTGCAAAATCCATTTGGAACAATTACTTCTAAGTCAGCTTTTGAAGAATTACTCGGAGCCAGAATTCGAAACGTAGAACTCGATTCACCTTTATTAGCATACACCGAAAATAAAGGAAAACGATCCGCTTTTTTATTAGGTGAAAATATTTGGAAATGGCGTTTACAAAGTCATATCGACCAACAAAGTTTTGAAAAATTTGATGTTTTTATTGATAAAACGATTCAGTTTTTAGCTTCTAACAATGCTCGAAAATCATTGGTTGTTACTCACGAAAACTTTTATAATTCCGGTGATGCCATCGAAATTAATGCTCAATATTTCAATAAAAACTATGAGTTTGACGACAATGCTCGTTTATCCATTACTGTAAAAAACAAAGCAAACAATCAAACCAAATCGTATGATTTACTGAAATCTACCAATTCGTATAAAGTAAATTTAGACGGACTCTCTGCCGGAAATTACTCGTTTACCGTAACCGAAAATAATTCTAAAACTTCTTATTCCGGTTTTTTTGAAGTCTTAGATTTTAACATCGAAAAGCAATTTGTCAATCCGGATTATGCTAAATTAAATCAATTAGCAAATAAAACTAGAGGAAAAACGTATCTAGCCAATCAAGTTGATGAATTAATTAAATCACTTTTAGCCAACGAAAACTACAAACCCATACAAAAAGAAATCGTCAAAAAAACGCCAATCATTGATTGGATTTGGTTGTTAATCATCATTGCTTTAGCCTTAGCTTCAGAGTGGTTTATTCGAAAATATAACGGTTTACTCTAATTTCTTCTAAAAATTTTGCGTTTCAATATATAATATCGAAAGCGTAAAAAGTCAAAATAAAGTGCCATAATCAATAAAACACTAGCTACTAAAAGTGTTTTTAATTGGAAATAGTGAAATAAAATTCCACCAATCAGACAGCCTGCAAAAAAGAAAGTTATGATTGAAATTCGCAACGTGATATTCTTTTCTAAAACTACTTTTTCACCTTCATTTTTTCTAAAAATGAGTTGCGACAAATCGATTCCTAAATCTGTAAATAGCCCTGTTAAATGCGTTGTTCTCACAACAGATTTTGAAACATTGGTAACCAAAGCATTTTGAATTCCCATTGCTAAAAGTAAAGCATACGTAAAAAATTGACTATTTATAATAGTTAAATTTTTTTCAAAAAATGCGAAACCTACTAACGTAATCAGTAAAATTTCTACTAATAATGGATAAAAGTGAGGATTTTTACTTTTCTTCTTTAAAGCTAATTCTGTCAATAAATTAGATATAAAAGCACCAACCAAAAAGCACAATGTGAATAGCAAAAAAACCAATCCGGTAGCATAATCCTTCCTTGATAATTCTTCAGAAAAGAACGCAAAATGTCCTGTAACATTCGTTGTCAACACACCAAAAGCCAATAATCCACAAACGTTTACAATTCCTGCAACCATAGAGAGGGTTGTGGCTAATCGCAAGTTGTGTTTAAAAGTTCGGCTATTTCCTAGATGACGAAACATTTTTTTAACAAAGATAAAATGTATAAGTGTAAAAACGTATAGCATTAACCTTTTTAGTAATTTAAGATTTGCTTAAGATGTGACTTACCATGTAATTTATTCAAAATTGTGCTGTTATTTTGGTATAAATTTCAAGATATGAAAAGGTTAATATTAATTATTTTTTTTATAACAAGTCCATTTTTACAAGCCCAAAACTGGCAAACCAATTTTGAAGAAGCAAAATCCATTGCTGCCAAAGAAAACAAAAATATCGTCTTGGTTTTTTCCGGTTCAGATTGGTGTGCTCCTTGTATGAAATTAGAAAAAAACATTTGGATGTCAGATGAGTTTAAAGTTGAAGCAAATAAAAGTTGGGTTACTTATAAAGCCGATTTTCCAAAGAAAAAAGCCAATCAATTAACTCCTGAACTAACAGAACAAAACAAAAAAATAGCTGAAAAGTATAACAAAGGAGGAAGTTTTCCTTTGGTAGTTTTGTTAGATAAAAATGGAAAAGTACTCGGAATGACCGGATTCAAAAATGTTTCACCTGCAGAATACATAGCGATGATTAAAAAATTCGAAAAGTAAATGAAAACGATTCTTCTATATTGTAGTCTTTTCTTTTTGTGGAATTCTTCCGCACAAATTGTTCATACCAAAAAGACATTTATGCTTGGTAGTCCTTTTGAGATGACTGTAGTTGCCAAAGATACCGCTCAAGGTAATCAATATATTAACCAAGCTATTGATGAAGTTAAACGCATTGAAAACTTAATTTCCGATTGGATTCCAACTACACAAATATCAAAAGTCAATCAAAATGCAGGAATTGCTCCGGTAAAAGTGGATAAAGAAGTTTTTGAATTGATTGAAAGAGCTATTAAAATTTCAAAATTAACTAACGGAGCTTTTGATATTTCGTATGCATCCATGGATAAAATTTGGAAATTCGACGGAAGTATGAAAGAAATGCCAACCGAAGAAGCTATCAAAAATTCAGTTGCGAAAGTAGGTTATCAAAATATTATTTTAAACGAAAAAGAATCGACAATTTTTCTAAAAAATAATGGAATGAAACTCGGTCTAGGCGGAATCGGTCAAGGCTACATTGCTGATAAAGTAAAAGCTTTATTAATCGAAAACGGCTGTAAATCCGGAATTGTCAATGTCTCCGGTGACATCTTTGCCTGGGGAAAACAACCCGATGGAAAACCATGGACAGTAGCTATCGTGAATCCGATGAATAAAAATAAAGTGTTTGCAACTTTCACTTTAGAAGACAGTGCTGTAGAAACGTCCGGTAGTTATGAAAAATTTGTCACTTTTAATGGAAAACGTTATTCACATATTATAGATCCAAGAACAGGTTATCCTGTCACCGGAATTGTTAGTGTATCGGTTTTTGCAAAAACCACAGAACTCGCCGATGCACTGGCTACCGGAATTTTCGTTCTCGGCATTGATGTCGGACTCGATTTAGTAAACCAAATCAAAGGAATCGAATGCATTATTGTGGATGACAAAGGAGTAGTACACAACTCTAAAAATATTGACTTAAAAAAAATTGATAAACAATAATTTGAAATGAAAAATATAACAATTCTTGCCCTAATTCTCTTCGCACTTCAATCCTGCAAATCAGTTAAAGAATACGAAAAAGAAAAGATCAATGATCCTGATATGAAATTAGCAGCTCGTTCCTCCGAACGTTTTGAAACCAATTTTCAAGTCTATCGCGAAGCAGCAGCCGGAGCCAATGGTGGCAAAACGGGTGGTGGTTGCGGTTGTAACTAATTACTCAAATCAAAAATGAAAAATTATTTTCTTTTACTCTTTCTTTGTTCTTTCTCGCTTTTTGCTCAAGAGCAAGATTCTACACTCGTATTCAAAAAACGAGTACTAGAATCAACAGAAGTCGATTTTTTAATGAGTTATTATAAACAAGACGGAATTCATTCAGCGGTTTCCGGTGGAAGTGGAATGGAGGAATTAACCGATATTACACCAACCATTGTTGTAGCCGTTCCGTTAAATGACGATGATGTTTTAACGGTGGATATGGGAATTTCTGCCTATTCTTCGGCTTCATCAGGAAATATCAATCCGTTTGATAGTGCAACTCCCAGTCCGTGGCAAGCGAGTTCCGGTGCTTCTGCTCAAGATGTTTTAACTACGTTGGTTGTGAATTACAGTCATAGTTCGGATGACAGAAATACGATTTGGAATGCACACGTTTCCGGTTCAGTAGAATATGATTATTCTTCCATTGGTTTTGGTGGCGGTTTAACAAAATTGTTTAACGATAAAAACACCGAAGTAGGTATTGCAGCCAATGTATATTTAGATACTTGGAAACCCATTTACCCAAAAGAATTACAAGATTTTGCCGATAATGGTAATACACTAAACGGTGGAATTTTTGATGATTTTTCAATAACAGGAAATACCAATTACAACCCAACCAATTTTGTTTTTCAACCGGAAAAAAATAGAAATTCTTTTGCACTTTCTTTCAGTTTTTCGCAAGTGCTGAATAAGAAAACACAACTATCCATTTTTGCTGATGTTTTACATCAACAAGGCTTACTTTCTACACCGTATCAACGGGTTTATTTTGCCGATGTGAGTGATTCGTTTATTAATGAATTTCAATTAGCTGATGATATTGAACGATTACCGGATAGTCGATTTAAATTGCCAATTGGTGCTAGATTGAATTATTATATCAATGAAAAATTTGTGTTTAGAACCTATTATCGTTTTTATACGGATAATTGGGGAATTAGTTCACACACGGCAAGTATTGAATTGCCTTATAAAATAACAGATCGTTTTACCATTTTTCCGATGTATCGTTTTTATACTCAGTCTGCATCAAAATATTTTGCTCCGCACGAACAACATCTTTCTACCGATGAATTTTATACTTCCGATTATGATTTATCAACATTTGATGCACATCAATACGGATTTGGAGTGAATTATACCGATATTTTCACCGCTTCTAAAATCTGGAAATTCGGCATAAAAAACATCGATTTCAGGTATAATCATTATTCTAGAAGTGATGGGTTAGAAGCAAAT
>JAUXNR010000089.1 GCA_030682755.1 Flavobacterium sp. | reverse complement strand
TTTAATTAATGTTGGAACATATTTTCCATAACCGTTGAAGTAGAATTGTACAAATCCACCATTAGTAACTTGAGCATCTAAATACCACCAATAGTAAAGTGCTTTTTGTCCATAGGATAAAGATTTTCCACGTTCAGTTTCGAGTTCTTTATTCGCAACAAAATTGGATATTGGTTCAAGAACAAACCAGCCAAAATCAAATCCACTTAATTTATAGAATTCGCCCTTATTAAGTTTAGGGCGAAAATGTTCACTTTTGTCAAATATCCAATAAGGGTCATTTTCATTTTGAGCATTACAACCAAATAGATTAACTAGGTTCATGATTATTATTGAAATGATAATTATTCTTTTCATTCGTGATGTTGGTTAATATTAAAAATAATTATCAAATCAACTCAAATTCTCCTCATTCTCCTTATCCAAATATTCCTGAACAATTTCAATGGCATTGGTTACCACATCACTTAAAGCAGTAATAAAAGTACCTTCGTCTGCAATATTAATGGCGTGCTTAATAGCTTCAATCTCTTTTGGAATAATTTCATACGTAACCGGACGATTCGCTTTTTGAATGCCTTCTAAAATTAAATCAATAATTTCCTGTTCAGTACGGCCTCTCAAATGTTTCTCCTGACGAATTATGATGTGGTCAAACATTCTGGCAGCAATTTCTGCACAGTCACGAATGTCTTCATCTCTTCTGTCGCCAACTCCTGCAATAATTCCTATTTTTCTGGTAGCTTCAATATTGTTTAATAAATCCTCAATGGCTGAATATCCGGCCGGATTATGTGCAAAATCAATCATAACTTTGAATCGCTTGAATTCAAAAATATTCATTCTGCCCGGAGTTTGTGCCACACTCGGAATAAAGGTTTGTAATGATAAACTGATGTCTTCAGTTTTAAAACCATATAAATAACTGGCCAAAGTTGCCGCCAAAACATTTTGAATCATGAATTTCGCTTTACCACCTAGGGTTAACGGAATGTGTAAGGCTTTTTCAACCCTGATTTTCCAATCACCTTTTTTTATGGTAATAAAACCGTTTTCATAAACGGCTACAATTTTTCCTTCTTTACTGAGTTTTTTTGCAACCGGATTTTCTTCATCCATAGAGAAATATGCAATATTACAACTCAAATCGTTCACTATTCTTAAACATTGATCGTCTTCGGCATTCAAAATTGCCCAACCGTCTTTTTTGACACTTCTGACAACCACACTTTTTACTCGGGCTAAATCATCTAAAGTGTCAATATCATTCAACCCCAAATGGTCTTCACGGATGTTAGTAATTATCGCAATATCACATCGGCTAAATCCTAATCCTGCTCTCAAAATACCACCTCTTGCAGTTTCTAAAACAGCAAATTCAACAGTAGGATCTTTTAAAATATATTCGGCACTGAGTGGACCGGTTGTATCACCTTTTTCCAACATGTGATTTTGTATGTAAATACCATCAGATGTGGTAAAACCCACACGATAACCATTGTTTTTAACAATATGAGCCATCAATCGGGTAGTGGTGGTTTTTCCGTTTGTACCTGTTATGGCAACAATTGGAATTCTACTTGGTTTTCCCGGAGGATATAACATGTCAATTACCGGAGCGGCAACGTTTCTGGGCAATCCTTCTGATGGTGCCAAATGCATTCGGAATCCCGGAGCTGCATTGACCTCTAAAATTACTCCACCATTTTCTTTTAAAGGTTGTGTTAGGTTTTCTGCCATGATGTCTATTCCGCAAACATCCAATCCTATAACTCTTGCAATGCGTTCTGCTAAGAAAATATTTTCCGGATGCATCATGTCTGTTACATCAACGGAAGTGCCTCCTGTACTTAAATTAGCCGTAGATTTCAAATAAACAGTCTCTCCGTTGTTTGGAACAGTATCTAAGGAATATCCTAGCTTCTCTAATAAATCTGTAGTGTCGCGATCAACCGTGATTTCGGTTAATACATTTTCATGACCATAACCACGTCTTGGATCTTGATTGGTGATGTCAATTAATTCTTGAATTGTACTTTTACCATCACCTAATACATGAGCAGGAACTCTTTTTGCTGCAGCAACTAATTTATTGTCAATTACTAATACTCTAAAATCGAAACCTGTAATGAATTTTTCTACAATGACTCTTCTGCTGTATTTTTTAGCATAAGCCAAACCTTCTTTGGCATCTTCCCATGTTACAACATTAATGGAAGCTCCTTTTCCGTGATTTCCGTCTAAGGGTTTAATAACAATAGGATAACCTATTTTTTTGATGGTATGTTCTAAATCTTCTTCGTCAACACAAATTGAACCACTGGCTACTGGAATTGAAGCCATTTCCAACATTCGTTTGGTTTCTTCTTTATTGCAGGCAATATCCACCGCAATATTACTTGTTTTGCAAGTAATTGTGGCTTGAAATCGCATTTGATTTACTCCGTAACCCAATTGTACCAACGAATTTGTGCCCAATCTAATCCAAGGAATGTCTCTGGCTACAGCTTCTTCAACAATACTTCCTGTTGAAGGACCCAAACGAACACGTTCACGTATTTCTCTCATTTTTTGAATGTCAGCTTCCAAATCATAATCGGTACCAGCAATTAAAGCTTCTGCAATTCTTACAGAACTCTCTGCGGCAAACAGACCAACATTTTCTTCAGTATAACTAAAAACAACATTATATACTCCTGGCGTTTTTGTCTCACGTGTTCGGCCAAATCCGGTTTCCATTCCCGCAAGGGTTTGAATTTCTAAGGCAATATGTTCAATCACATGACCCATCCAGGTGCCTCTCTCAATTCGCATAAAAAAACCGCCTCGAACTCCCTCAGAACATCGATGTTCTATCATTGTGGGAAACATAGCTTCCAAACGTTCTCTAAATCCGTCAATTTTGTTTGTAGGATATTGTTCCATCTCTTCTAAATCGAGACGCATTTGAATGAGTTTTTTGCGTTGAATGCTCCAAAGATTCGGACCTCGAAGAGCTTGAATTTTTAATATTTTCATAAATCAGAAAATTGATTGGTTGAATAAAGTTTTGTATTGTGTAATGAATTTGTTAAAAATAAGGAATATTTGCTTTACTAAAATAGTTTTTTTGATTGGTTTGTCAAAATTTATTCTTTTAGATGGGAAAAATTTAAAAAATGAATTGATTTTCAGATTTTTAAAGTATAATTAAAATTTTTGCTTGTGCGAAGCAGTATTGATAAGGGTTCAGCAAGATTCTACATTTGTTGTAGAAAAAAATATACTAGAACTAAATCACATTCAAAATCCATTGGTTAGTTTTAAGTTTTTGTTATTTTTACCAAATGAATAGTAGAGGAAAATTAATAATTATAGGAGGAGCTGTAGACAAAGGAAGTTTTACAGAATCTAGTTTTGATAAAGATGTTTCAAAGAATATGAATTTCTTTGAAAAAGGGATATTAAAACGAATCATTGAAGAATCAAAATACAAAGAAAAATCAAGAATAGAAGTTATAACTACGGCTTCTAATATTCCTCGTGAAGTTGGTCCGGAATATGCTAAAGCATTTCGATATTTAAACGCTACTAATGTTGACGTTCTGTATATTGAAAAAAGAGAACAAGCCGGTGAAAAAGAAGTTTTAGATCGTTTAATTGCTGCTGATGTTGTTATGTTTACCGGTGGAGATCAATTGCGATTGTCATCCATTTTAGGAGGCACAAAATTCCATGATATTATTTTGAATAAATATAAAAATGAAGATTTTATTTATGCAGGAACTTCTGCCGGAGCTGCAGCTGCGTCAAATAATATGATTTATCAAGGAAGTAGTCACGAAGCATTATTAAAAGGGGAAGTGAAAATAACCAGCGGTTTAGGTTTGATTGATGATGTAATCATAGATACCCATTTTGTGCAACGGGGCAGAATAGGTAGGCTTTTTCAAGCTGTAGTCGGAAATCCGAAAGTATTAGGAATAGGATTGGGTGAAGATACAGGTCTCTTAATCACAAACAACACAAAAATGGAGGCTATTGGCTCCGGTTTAGTTATTTTGGTTGACGGTAGAGAAATAAAAGATACAAATCTAACCCAAGTTGAATTAGGACAACCAATTTCTATCAATCATTTAGTGACACATGTAATGAGTATGCACGATACTTTCGATTTAGAAACGTATAAAATGCATATTCAATCTTCACAATATATTTAATCTTATTTTTTAAATTTTTTGAAATACGGATTAGAGAGATTTTTATAATTTTAATAATTTCTTCAAGCTGTGTTCCTTCTTAATTTTATAATATGTCTAAAATAATCATCCACGGAGGCTTTTTCTCAGAGTCAGCTACGAATTTAGAAACTAAGATGGCGAAACAAGAAGCTTTGTTGCGGATTGTTAAGGAATCATATCATTATCTTAGAACGCATTCTGCGTTAGAAACGGTTGTTTATGCTGTTTCACTTTTAGAAGATGATGAATTATTCAATGCCGGAATTGGTTCTCAAATTCAAAGTGATGGAAAGATTAGAATGAGTGCCGCTTTGATGGATGGAACAACTATGAAAATGAGTGGTGTGATTAATATTGAAGACGTAAAGAATCCCATTCAAGTAGCCAAAGTTTTAATGAATGTTGACGATAGAATTTTAGGAGGAAGCGGAGCAACAAACTTTGCCAGAAAACAGGGTTTCGAATCATTTTCAACAGAGACACAACAACGCAGAGCGGAGTATGAAGCTAAAGTAAAAGCAACTGGAACCGGAACTGTGGGGTGTGTTGCTTTAGATGACAATGGAAAAATTGCTGTAGCTACTTCAACCGGAGGAAAAGGGTTTGAAATACCGGGTCGTATTTCAGATTCTGCTACCGTAGCCGGAAATTATGCTAATGAATTTTGTGGCGTTAGTTTAACAGGAGTGGGCGAAGATATTGTTAGTGGAGCTGTAGCAACCAAAATTGTAACGCGTGTAACAGATGGATTTTCTCTCGAAGCTGCATTTGAAAAAACATTCAACGAACTCAAACCTTTTGATGGTTTTGCCGGAGCCATCGCTATCGATAAAAAAGGATATATATATCATCTGGATTCTCATCCGAGTATGGTTTATGCAAGTTTTGATGGAGTGAAAGAAGAAGTTTTCAATTAATTTGATTTTAATATCTCAACTTTTCTAACTTTATTTCTCAATATCAATTGGTTTTAAATCGATTGGTTATCAATAAAAATTCTTCTCGGTTGATAGACAAATTAAAAGCCAAGCTCATAAAAATACACCATGAAATTAAATAGGTGGGGAATTTATCTAATCCGAACTGCAAGTACTCATTCTTAGAAAAAATCAACATCATTACTACTACTAAAGCATAACAAATGTTTATCACCCAAAAACTGAATTTCAAATTTTGGATGTTAAACAAAAATGTGTAAAAGT
>JAUXNR010000088.1 GCA_030682755.1 Flavobacterium sp. | reverse complement strand
ACTAATTCTCACGAATTTATTTTTTCTTATTTCTTATTTATATTACTAATTTTTATTCATTAAAATAAGTTATTCCAAATTCTTTAAAGAGTACCTCTTGACTTAAAGCACATTCTGAAATAAAATTTAAATTTGTAGATGATTTAGTTCTATTACATTCAAAGCAAATCTCAATATAGCCAAAAATCTCATTCTTTTCATTGTAAAATATTATCGAATGTCTTGGATTATAGCATTTAGCAATTTCAAAGATTGAAAAACTTTCACAATTTTCATATAAACCTTTTTTCAAATTATCAATTTGCAATGAATTTAAAATAATTCGATTTTTTAAATATTTTTCTTTAATTTTAATGTTATTATTTTCAATATATTTTAAATCATAATAATCAGGATTATCTTCAACTTCCCATTGGTTTCTGTCCAAATAAGCCAAAATTTCTATTTTTTTAGTTTTTTCAAAGATTAAGTCAATTTCACTTTTTCTTTGAAAATCACAAGAGTTCAATACCAGTAATAAAAGAAAAAATGTGAAAACGAAATATATCTTTTTTAGCACAATCATTATGTTTGAATTTTATTTTTTCTAGTTTGGTGAAAACACTATTCATATTTAGTTTTTTTCTTGAATGATTTTTTATCCTTTCTTTTTATTCTCTGTTTTTTATTTCTTTCATTCTTTTCATAAATTCAACTTTTTCTTCCTCTGTGTCATTAAAATAGGTAATTCCAAATTCTTTAAAAAGTTTTTCTTGTCTTAGTGCACATTTACTAAGAATTTCCATGTTTGGGGAGTAATGACTTTCGTTACAAACAAAACATAACTCAATATATCCAAATATTTTATTTTCATTGTTATAAAATAGGATTAAATGCCTAGGATCATAGCATAATAATTCTTTATTTTCAATTTGGCAATTTACTAATCCTTCTTTTAATTTTTTAATTTGAAATGAGTCTAAAACAATACTATTTCTTAAATACTTTTTATTAATTTTTACCTTATTGTTTTTTATGAAATCCAATTTGAAATAATCCGGATTATCTTCTTTTTCCCATTGATTTCTATCCAAATAAGCCAAAATCTCTACCTTTTTAGTCTGTTCAAAAATCAAATCAATTTCGCTTTTTCTTTGAGAATCACAAGAATTCATTACCAATAAGAGAAAGAAAGCTGTTGATACATAATATATCTTTTTTAGCAAAATCCAAGTCTTGATACTTAATACTCCCATCTTTAAACCTCCTACTTTAATTTAAACCTTTGTATTTTCCCCGTCTCCGTTTTTGGCAAAACTTCCGTAAAATAAATCACTCTCGGATATTTATAAGGAGCCGCTACTTCTTTAAACCAGTGCTGAATATGGTTTTTCATATTATCTGTTGCTTTAGCCGTATCTTTTAAAACAATATGAGCACAAACCAACATACCTCGTTCAGAATCCGGCAGTCCAACTACGGCACATTCCAGAATTTCTTCGTGGGTTAAAAGTACGGATTCTACTTCAATTGCCGCAATATTATAACCGGAAGAAATAATCATATCATCACCACGAGCCACAAACCAGAAGTACCCGTCTTCATCTTGTTTGAAAATATCTCCGGTTAAATTCCATCCGTTTTGCACATATTCTTGTTGTTTTTCAATTCGATTGAGGTATTTGCAACCTGTAATTCCGCGAACGGCTAAACGACCTGGTTCGTTTCTGGGAACTTCGTTTCCATTCGCATCAATAATTTTCGCTTCATAACCAGTAACCGTCAAACCTGTTGAACCGGGATTCATGTTGTCTTCGTTGGATGAAATGAAAATATGTAACATTTCGGTTGCTCCTATACCGTCTATGATTTTTAAACCGGTAGCGTTGTACCAATCTTCCCAAACCTTTAACGGCAAGGTTTCTCCGGCAGAGACACATTTGCGTAAGCTTGAAATGTCATATTCCTTCGCTTTTGTAGTGATGATTCGCCAAGCGGTAGGAGCAGTAAAACAAATTGTGATTTTATGTTCCTGAATGGCTTGCAATAAAATATCAGGCGTTGGTTTTTCTATTAAAAAAGTGGAAGCACCAAAATACAACGGAAACAAAACTAATCCACCCAATCCAAAGGTAAAACCCAGTGGCGGACTACCTGTAAAAATATCATTAGATGTCGGTTGAAGCGAATAGTTTGGAAAAGCTTCGCAAATATTCAACACATCTTTGTGGTAATGAGCCGTCATTTTAGGCAAACCTGTCGTCCCGGAAGTAAAACCGATTAAGGCAACACTATCTGATTTGGAATGAAAATTAGCAAACGTTTTGGGTTTGTTACTCATCAGATTTTCCAATTCAGAAGTACCACTTTCTGAACCACAGAATTTGCAGATTCTTTTCAGAAAATCGGAATGCACTTGATTTATTTCTTCTTCCAAAGCGATGTCACAAAACACATGAGAAATCTCGGCACAGTCGATTATTGTGGTTAATTCTTTCGAACGCAATAAAGGCATGGTTGCCACAACAATTCCGCCTGCTTTTAGAATTCCGAACCACAACGCCACCATCATTGGGTTATTGGCAGAACGAATCAACACACGATTTCCAGATTGCAAACCTAAATCTTCTACTAAAACATGAGCAATTTGATTTGCTTTTTCAAATAACTCCTGATACGTCCACGTTTTTTTGAAGGTGCGAAGACAAGGATTGTTTCCATTCCCGTTTTTGATGTGGGTGTCTAAAAGACGTTCGACACAATTGAGCATTTCATTTTCGTACAAACCTTTTAAATAAGTAGGTTGCAAGTCGATGCTTGGTAAGGAATCGTGGGCGAAGTTGTCTGTGCAGTGTTTCATTACTTACTCTTTTAATTTTTTAACTTCTTTGGAATGCACTAAGGATTTCATTTGAGTAATGGCAACTTTGTTGAGTTGAGTAAGTCGTTCACTTTGTAATAAACCTTGTTGAATAAGCAATGCATTTATGCTTTCCAGATTACTCAAGACCACTAATTGCTCCAAAGTGGTAAAATCTCTTATATTTCCTTTTTGATTGGGGTTGTTTTCTCTCCATTCTTTGGCTGTAATGCCAAACAAGGCAACATTCAGTAAATCAGCTTCATTGGCGTAAACAAAACTAGCTTGTTGTTTGGTAATTTCAAGAGGAATTAGATTTTCCTTAATCGCATCCGTGTGAATATGGTAATTGATTTTTGATATCGTACGTTGTAAATTCCATTCCAAATTTAAGCGTTCGTTCTCATTTTCTTTTAATCGTTGGAACTCTTTAATGATAAAAAGTTTAAATTCAATTGAAATCCATGAGGCGAACTCCAATGCAATATCTTTATGAGCAAAAGTTCCACCGTATCTCCCTGATTTTGATACAATACCTATAGCATTAGTGTTTTCTATCCAGCGTTTAGGAGTCATCACAAAACTGTTTAATCCAGCTTGTTTTCTAAACCCGTCGAATTCGACGGGTTTAAAATTTGGATTATAAATCATTTCCCAAAAACCCAAAAGCTCGATGGTATTCCTATTTCTTAACCAATTTTTTATGATATCATCTGTTTGGGCTGTATCTTTATGTTTGGCAATATCTGTCAAAGAAATATAATCGCTGTTACTTTGATTAACAACAGCAATTTCAAAACCTTGAACTTTTATTTTAGATTTTTTTTCTTTCATTTTTTTATGGCTTAGATATTTTATGAGTAATCAAATTTTAAAATTAATTCTTTTTATTACTTTTCGGTTTCAACGCTTTCTTCATTCCTTCCATTTGTTTTCGTTCTGAAGCTTTTAACGGATACAAATGTGAACTTCCCATTTTGTATTGCAACGGAATATCATTGGTTTGCACATTTTCATACGCTTCAGCAGTTCTTACAAAGTTAGCATCGGCTAATAATGGTCGGCCTAATGCCACTAAATCAGCCCTTCCGTTCAAAATTATCGTATTAATTTGATCAATGTCTTGAATGTAACCAGCAGTAATGGTTGGAATATGAACCGTATTTCGAACCAAATCAGAAAAAGGTGTTTGCCACATTCTACCCATTTGTGGTTTTTGATGTTCAACTGTATTTCCGGAAGAAACGTTGATAATATCTGCTCCGGCAGTTTTGAAAGCATTGGCGATGTAAATCACATCTTCTTCTGAAATTCCGTTTTCAGCCCAATCAGAAGCGGAAATTCGAACTGACATGGGTTTTTGTTGTGGAAAAACATTTCGCATTTCTGAGAATACACGTAACGGAAATTTTATTCGGTTTTCAATGCTTCCACCAAATTCATCGGTGCGAATATTCGTGAGTGGCGATAGAAACGAAGCCAATAAAAATCCGTGATGCCCTTGTAATTCAATTAAATCAAAACCGGCTTGTTCAGCGTTTTTGGTAGCTTGAACAAATTCAGCGGTAACGTTATCCATATCTTCCAAACTCATTTCCTTTGGCGTTGCCATTTTGGAATGGAATGGAATAGAAGAAGCAGAAAGTAATTCCCAGGCATTTTCAATTGGTTCGTTTTGACCTTCCCAAGGTTTTTTGATGGCACCTTTTCTTCCTGAATGCCCAAGTTGAATTCCGATTTTTGTGTGTGTATTTTGATGAATAAAATCAGTGATTTTTTTCCATTCAACTAATTGACTTTCATAATAAATACCTGCACAACCTAAAGTGATACGTCCGGTTGGAGAAACGGCTGTCATTTCGGTTAAAATCAATCCGACTCCTCCAGTTGCACGACTTCCATAATGCACTAAATGCCAATTAGTAACCAAACCATTTTCGGCTGAATATTGTCCCATAGGAGCCATTACAATTCGGTTGGATAATTCTAAGTCACGCAATTTGAATGTTGAAAAAGCGGCTGATTTTGAGTTGGGAGTTGGGAGTTGGGAGTTGGGAGATTCTGAAACAAGTTCAGAATGACAGTTGTTTAATGTATTGAATTCATTCAAAACCTTATCCGTAAACGATTTGTCTCGAATTTGAAGATTTTCAAATGTTACTTTTTTGGAGCGTGTCATGCAGCCAAACGCAAATTGATAGAAGGGATGTTGCATGTGACGATCCATATTTTCAAACCAATCCAATGAAACCATAGCGGCATATTGAATCATTTCTACCGTATTTCTGCGGGTTCTGTCATATTGTTCAAAAGCTGCTTGCACATTTTTTGGATTAGCAATCACCGCATCGGAAAGTCCAATTGCTGAATCCATTGCCAATTTTGTTCCGGAACCAATAGAGTAGTGGGCTGTGGCTTTTGCATCGCCTAATAAAACAATGTTGTTGTGAAACCATTTTTCATTAGTTACATGCGGAAATTGTCGCCAATGTGATTTGTTTGAAATGAGTGGATGTCCATCTAATTCTGCTGCGAAAATTTCAGCTATTTTTTGAATGGTATCTTCTTCATTCGTGACTTCAAAACCGATGTTTTTATAGGTTTCTTCGCTACATTCAAAAATCCAAGTGCTCATTCCTTCTTCATACTGATAGGTGTGAGCCACGATGGTTCCAAAAGGCGTAGATCTGAAAAAATAAGTAAACGCATCTAATGGCTTTGTAGAGCCTAACCAAACAAATCGATTCTTTTTAAGTTCGATTTTAGTTCCGAATTCAGAAGCAAATTGTGTTCGAATGGCACTACCAATTCCGTCGCAAGCCACAATAATATCTGAATCGGAAAACTGACTCAAATCGTCCACATTTTGTTCGAAATGCAAGTTGACACCTTCTTCACGGCAACGCTGGTGTAATAATTTTAGTAACGTTTTTCGAGAACAACCGCAAAATCCATTTCCGGAACTGTTTACGGTTTGTCCGTCACGAGCTACGATAATATCATCCCAATACGCAAATTCACTGCGAATAAGTTCATAGGATTTCAAATCTCGCATTAAAAATTCGCCTAATGTTTCATCGGAGAATACCACGCCAAAACCGAAACTATCATCAGGCTTATTGCGTTCGTAAACATCGATTTGGCAATGAGGCATTGCTTTTTTGGTTAATATGGAAAAGTAGAGTCCGCCCGGACCGCCACCGATTACTGTTATTTTTTTCATTTTTATTTTGACACGGATTTCACTGATTTACATTGATTTTTTAAACATTAAATTAAGCTCTTTTAATCGAAAAAAGTTCCCCCAACGTACTGTAATTTGAACCTGCCAAACGAGCTACAGGTTTATAAACATCTAAATTGATTCGGTTGTTTTCCATCAAAATAGCATCATCAATATGGATGGTTTTTATTTTTCCGATGACGATGCAAGCACCGCCACCCTCATTATTATCCATAAAATAATGATGAATCATTTCACATTCAAAATGAATTGGACTTTCTTTCACTCGTTTGGGCTTGATGTAGATTGAATCAATAGGCGTAAGGTTTGTCAATTCAAATTCATCAATTTCAGATGGAACTGTGGCTG
>JAUXNR010000793.1 GCA_030682755.1 Flavobacterium sp. | reverse complement strand
CTTTGCTTGGGGCTTTGTATCTTTTTCTTGATTTACGGTAGCGGAAAACATTCAGCCGATTACTTTTTTAAAATGGAACAGTGAGGTTTTTTTATTGTTTAACTTTTTTTAAACATTAAGGGATTAAGACGCTTTGCTTTTTTTTCATTAAGTTTCATTAAGGGTTTCTCACGGAAAACACGGAATTATTTTCTCGCAAAGTCGCAAAAACATAAACTTTAGAGCGAACTTGCGAGAAAAAGAAAGCTTTAAATCATAAACTTATTGGCTGTTTCTTTACGGATAATCTTTCCGGTGGGAGTCTCTTCGAAATGTTTTACAAAGTGGACTTCTTTGGGCTTTTCGTATTTGTCTAATACATCAAAAACACTATCTTCAATGGTGATGGGTTCGCCCTCCACAAATAAAACTAATTTTTCACCTAACACAGGATCAGGTTTTCCAATCACAAAATAACGACCCGGAATGCGAGTGGCTAATTTCTCTTCAATTTGTTCCGGTATTAATTTGATACCACCACTGTTTACAACATTATCATAACGACCTAACCAGATGAATTGATTTTCTGAAACCATCTCCACTACATCGTTGGTAGCAATCAGTTCATCATTAATGTTGAACGCTTTTAGTAATAGACAGTTGTTGTCATCCTGAGAGATAATCACATTCGGAAATACGGTGAAGGCTTCTTCCCCTACTCGTTTTGCAGCGATATGGGAAATGGTTTCGGTCATGCCGTATGTTTCATAAATCTCTGATTTTATTTTCTTTAATTTTTGTTCCAACGGTTTAGTAATTTTTGCTCCGCCAATGATGATCTTTTTCACACGGTGCAATTTGTCTAAGGAATATTGAGCTTGCATGGGTACCAGAGCGGTAAAATCATAATCGTGTTCAATGCGTTCAAGAGGTTTTGAGCTTGGAGCCACAAAATCAATCTCCAATCCCAAAATAAAACCTCTGACCAACATCATTTTGCCCGCAACATAACTGGCAGGAAGACAATGCAACACTTTATCTCCGGGATTCAAATCAAAATAATCACCTGTAGCCAGAGCAGAATTAACCATGGCCTGTTTTTCAACACGAATTAATTTTGGAATTCCTGTTGAACCGGAGGTACTCATTTCGATATAACTTTTTTCATCAAACCAATCCAATAAAAAATCGCCCACAGGCTTTTCCCAATCATCACCTTCTTTGATAAAACTGTAAGCAACTCGGCATAAATCTTCTCTGTTCAAATGAAAACCATTCAATTTAAAACGATTGTGAACATTGGTATAACTCGGATTCATAGAAATAGGTACTAGCATGTTAATTTAAATTTTCTGAAGGTTCGGCTGTTATTGTTCCGGTAAGTTTTTCTTTCCAGTTGCTCCAGCCATACTTTTTACCAAAAATAACTAAAAGAATTGGAAAAATAACCACAACGGGCAAAAGGACATCAATTCCTGCCGAAGGCTCTGAAATATCTTTAAAAATGGAATGGGTTTGAAGGGCCGTCCAATCAGCTGTGACCAAAAGAGCACCTATTAAATTATTGGCTGCATGAAATCCCAACGCCAATTCCAATCCTTCGTCCATAAGCGTAATGATTCCTAAAAAGAAACCGGTTCCGATGTAATAGACCATAATGATATAACCCATTTTTCCTACTTCGGGATTGGCAATATGCATCAATCCGAACAAAACAGATGTTACTACTAAAGGGATTAATCTGCTTTTTGTTGCCACACCAATACCTTGCATCAAATAGCCTCGGAATAAATATTCTTCAAAACTGGTTTGCAAAGGCAATAAGATAATAGCCAAAATCAAAAAGGTGAAAAACGGCAACGGTTTAAAATTATAAACAAAATCCTCAGGAGCCATATAATAAAATAGCAATACCGAAAATACTGTTATCAATGACCAAACCATAAAGGAAAACAAAATTCTGTTCCAATCTACTTTTTCTCTGGAAGTTGTTAAACTGCGAATGCTTTGTTGGTGGACAAATTTCACCCAAAATAACAAAGCCAAACAGGCGATTGATAAAGGTGCAACCAATGCTACGAATGTTATGTTAAGGCCAAAATTTTGAATCATTATTTGCATTAACTCTTCAATATTAACGTCTTTTGTTGAAACATAATTAAAGAGTATGACGACCAAAAAAGCCAAAGGAATTGGTACATAAAGCAGTAAATTAAATTTTTTGGTGTTGATTTGTTCAATATACATAGCATGATATTTTAGATACTTCAAATATAAGAGGTGTAACTCAAAATATCTTACATTTTTTTTAACAAAATTGAAATTTATAAATGATTACTTTGAAAAAAAATAAACCATGATTAAAATATACCATAACCCAAGATGCGGAAAGTCAAGAGAAGGTTTGGCATTAGTGGAACAATCGGGAAAACCGCTTGAAGTTATTCACTACTTAAAAGACACCCCTACTCATAAGGATTTGGAAGTGTTGGTTTCGAAATTGCAATTGGCTCCTATTGATTTAATACGTCAGAATGAAAAAATTTGGGTGGAACAATTCAAAGGTAAGTCCTACTCGGACAAGGAGTTAGTTGAAATCATGGTTACGCACCCAATTTTAATAGAACGTCCCATAGTGGTTAATAACAATAAAGCCGTTATTGGCCGACCTCCTTCAAAAATAATCGATTACATTTAGATTTATTTGGCTTTCATTTAACAAATGTTTGTGATTTGTCCGCTAAACCTTAGTCTAATTTTGCAGTCTTAACCCTCATAACCAAATTTTAATTAATGATGAATTATAAAAAAATTCTTAGTCTCCTGTTACTTTTCATTACAGTTGCTTCCTTTGCACAACAACGGCCTGAACCCAAAAAAATTAAAATATCAGGTAAAGTTATAGACAAAATGTCTTCTCAACCTTTAGAATATGCCACTATAGTTTTTGAAAATGTAAGAAGACCGGAAATGATTTCCGGAGGTATTACAGATGCAAAAGGAGAATTTGACATTGAAATTAACGCAGGAACCTATAACATAAGAATTGAATTCATTTCTTTTAAAACACGAGAGTTCAAACAACGTAACTTACAAGACAACACCAATTTAGGAACCATCGCATTATCAGATGACACCACGGCTCTTGAAGGCGTTGAGGTTCGTGCTGAACGCTCAACAGTTGAGATCAAACTAGACAAACGTGTCTATAATGTTGGTCAAGACATGATGGTTAAGGGAGGTACTGTAAGTGATGTATTAGATAACGTTCCTTCGGTATCTGTTGACGTTGAAGGAAATGTAAGTCTTCGTGGAAACGAAAATGTTAGAATTTTAATTGACGGAAGACCTTCAAACGCCATTAATGTTACAGATGCACTTCGTTTGCTTCCTGCAGATGCAATTGACAAGGTGGAAGTGATTACTAACCCATCCGCTCGTTATGATGCAGAAGGTGGTGGTGGTATCATTAATATTATTTTGAAAAAAGGGAAAAACCAAGGGGTTAACGGAACTGTTACGGCAACTGTTGGAGAACCTGAAAACACGAGTTTGACGGGGAGTTTCAACTTGAAGTCGGAGAAGTTTAATATTTTCACTACGCAAGGTTACAGTAAGAGAAACAGTCCGGGGAACTCGATGACTGATTCTGAATTGTTGAATCCGACAACCGGAGCAACGATAGGTTACTTGGATGAGCGTCGTTTGAACAGCAGAATACGAGAGGGATATAATGGTAGTTTTGGTGCAGAATGGTATTTAACAGATAACTTAACGTGGACCAATACATTGTCCTACAGAAGAGATAATGGAAGAAATCCTGATGAGGTATTGTTTTATGAATATGATGCTGATAGAAATTTTATTGGTACCCGAAGACGTTTTAATGACCAATTAAACAAAGGTGAAAATGTGGAATATGCCACTAACTTTACACAAAAATTCAAAAAGGACGGTCATCAATTGAATATAGACTTTTCAACCTCTATCAACAGAGACAATGACTCTTCGGCGATTTTTGATTTTACTAATCAAATAACGGATAACATACAGCGTCAAAGCAAAAACTTAGTGCAATTAGATTATGTATTGCCATTAACTGAAAACATGCGTTTTGAAGCAGGATATCGCGGAGATTTTACGGATGTGGTTACTGATTTTAAAGTAGCTACTTTTGATGACGATGCGGATGATTTTTTACCAGACCCGCGTTTTACGAATATTTTTGAATACAAAGAATACGTAAATGCCTTTTACACGCAATTTGGTAATAAGATTAATAAATTTTCTTATTTGTTTGGTTTGAGATGGGAAGATTCTGATATTGAAGTAAATCAGTTGGCTACAAATGATTTCAACAACAAACGATACAACAACTTCTTTCCGAGTGCCTTTTTTGCTTATGAAATATCAGATAAAAGCAACGTTACTTTAAGCTACAGCAGAAGAATTCAACGACCAAGAGGCCGATTTTTGAATCCTTTTCCAAACTTATCCAGTAACATTAACATCTTTAGTGGAAACCCTGATTTAGATCCGGCTTTAACACATGCGGTTGATTTTGGTTATTTGAAACGATGGGATAAATTAACGTTCAATACGTCGTTATACGGAAATAAAACGGATGATGTGTTTAGTTTTATTCGAAGAGAATCAGGTGATTTTGTTGACGGCATTCCAATCATTTTAAGTGGTCCGGTTAACTTGGCTACAGAATACCGCTTGGGATTTGAATTTACTTTAAATTATAGTCCTTATAAATGGTGGCGATTAAACGGTAA
>JAUXNR010000792.1 GCA_030682755.1 Flavobacterium sp. | reverse complement strand
ACCCGATTCAATGGCAAATTGACAGTAGCATTGTGAAAAAAATTCCGTTTTTAGGTTATGAATCCGGAACTAAAAAAAGTGAAGTTACCGGTCAAGACCGTTTGTTTTATGATGCTAAAAAACCTTTTGAAAAACAAATATCTTATTATACGCATTACAAACCCACCAAAGAAGTGGTGATTCCCAAAGCTTATGTCATTTCAAAATCATGGTGGAACGTGATTGATTTATTAAAAACCAACCAAATTGAAATGAAGCCATTACAACAAGACAGTTTGGTTGACGTTGAATATTATCGCATTGTTGACTTTAAAACCAGTACAACTGCTTATGAAGGACATTACAATCATTCTAATACAAAAGTCTCCATTCACAAAGACAAGATGCTTTTGAAAAAAGGAGATTACATCATCCAAACCTCACAACCCGGTGTAAAATATTTAATGGAAACGTTAGAACCGGAATCACCCGATTCATTTTTTAATTGGAATTTCTTTGATGCCATTTTACAGCAAAAAGAAGGTTATTCTGCTTATGTTTTTGAAGATTTAGCTGCTGAATTATTAAAAAAGGATTTGAAACTAAAAGCAGCTTTTGAAGCCAAGAAAAATACAGAACCTGATTTTGCTTCCAGTGGAAGAGCACAATTGGATTGGATTTATAAAAATTCTGCGTATTATGAAAAATCGCATAATTTGTATCCGGTGTATAGATTGTTGTAATTATTCAAATCAAATTTAAAATAATTATTTTAATATTTTCGACACAAAAAATGTACTGAGCTATTCTTAATTTACTTGATATTAATAGAATTTTTACTTTTCTCTTTTAAAAATCTGTGACTAGATATAAATAAATTATCCGTTGAATTTCGGGTGTCAACTAAAATTCTCGTTTTACCATAATTAAGCATAACCTCATTTTGGATAATTGTATCACGAAATACATCATCTATAAGAACTCCTGTCAAATGATTGTCTTTTGTATTAGTAAATTCAAATTCAAGGTTGTTCGCTGATGTTGATTCTTTTGAGCCAATAGAATATTTGCCGTCGAAATCCAAGTATAAAATCTGAAAAGTACGTTTGTTCTGTTTATTAACTTTTAGTGTGTCAAATCTTGAGTGTAGTGTAATATTAGCTCTGTAGACATTGCTTTTCTCTGTTTTAAAAATATTGATTTCGTAAAATTTACTTTTCAATGTGTCTAAAGTTCCGTTAGTAAATACTTTAATTTGATTATAAATTGTATCCGTTAAAGGGGAAATATAATATTCTATACATTCATCCGGATTTTCTATTGTTGGATAACAAAGCCATAACTTTTCATAAATAGTATCCTTATTCGAAGTTTTCGCCTCAAATTTTTTCTTTTTATCGTTTGCACATCCTAAAAAAAAGAAAACAAGTAGCATAAATATTAATTTGTACATTTTATATCTTATGGATTAAAAATTTACTCAAACAACAACTTAATATTTTCATACGAATTTTGTAAAGCGGCTTCAATTTCAGCTTGATTTTTCCATTCTACTTTTTCAATGCCTTCATTAGCTTGTGGTATCATCACACCTGTGTGGGATGTTTTCATTTCAAACCAATGGGTAATTTTTAGTTTATAGCGGCCGTTTCGTTTGAAAATATGGTAGGTTTTTGGTAATTTTTTTGTAATTTTTAATCCGGTTACTCCGGTTTCTTCTTCCACTTCTCTGATGGCGGTGTCTTCAATTTCTTCTCCTTTTTCAATTCCGCCTTTGGGTAAATCCCACTTTTTATTCCTAAAAATAAACAAAACTTCGTTGTTTTGGTTATAGACCAATCCGCCTCCGGCCTTTTCTACGGGGATTTTTGTCTTTAACTTTTTAAGAATTTCTTTTTCATCCGGATGATATAAAAAAGCTTTATCCACTTTATTTTTAAAAATTTTGATGATAAGTTCTTTTATATCAATGCTTTCTAACAAAAACAATTGGAAATCCGTTTCCTTTTGAATTTCATTTGTCAAAAAAAGTGGTTTGTCGTTCACAAAAACTTTATACATTTGTGGTATGATTTTTAATAAAGATACAGCTCAAAAAACGGCCGAATTGCTTTTACAAATAAACGCAATTAAATTAAATCCCAAAAATCCTTTTACATGGGCTTCGGGATGGAAGTCTCCCATCTATTGTGACAATAGAATTACACTCTCTTTTCCACCCATCAGAAACTACATTAGAGAAGAATTTGCCAAAAATATTGAAAAACAATATGGCAAGCCTGATGTAATTGCCGGAGTAGCCACCGGAGCTATCGGAATTGGAATGCTTGTTGCAGAATATATGGGGTTGCCATTTGTTTACGTCAGACCGGAACCAAAAAAACACGGACGTCAGAATCAGATTGAAGGATTTCTACAAAAAGGTCAAAACGTTGTTGTGGTGGAAGATTTGATCAGTACTGGCGGAAGTAGTTTACTAGCCGTTGAAGCTTTAAAAGCAGAAGGTGCTGTGGTGAAAGGAATGGTTGCCATTTTTACTTATGGTTTTGATGTTTCTGTAAACAATTTCAAAAATGCGAATGTGGAATTGCATACGTTAAGTAATTATGACAATTTATTAGAATTAGCCGTAGCGAAAAAATATATCACAGAAGAAGAACAACATACGTTACAGGAATGGCGAGTGAGTCCTGCTACTTGGGGAGTTTAGTTTGAAAGTTGCGGGTTGAAAATAATAATCTTAAAAATAAAAAATGAATTTAGAAAGTCCGAAGGTTGCGGTAGAAAAATCAACTCAATATCTGTTTGATTCATTGAGTGATGTGAAAAATTTTGAAAAATTAATGCCGGAAAGCATTGCCAAATTTGAAGTAACCGGTGAAGATTCGTTTATTTTTGGATTAAAAGGCATGCCCGAAATTAAACTAAGAATGAAAGAGAAAGTACCCACAAGCAAAGTTGTTTTGGGTGCTGCTTCTGATAAATTACCTTTTACGCTAACGGGTACAATCATTCCGCTTTCTGAAACAAGTTCAGAAGTGCAATTGACTTTTGATGGGGAATTTAACCCCATGATGGCCATGATGATTAATGGTCCGATTTCTAAGTTTATTGAAACGTTGGCTGAAAATATGCATAAGTTATAGTTAAAAAACTTATTTCAAAACAAAAACCCTTTTCGATTTGAAAAGGGTTTTTGTTTTGAATGCATTTTGAAAATTAAATTCCAATTTCAACTTGAAAACGCAAATACCAATTGTTTCGGGTAGATCCGTTTGCAAAACTCAATTCGTCAAACGAAAGTTCTGATTGAATTTTAAAAGCATGTTCCCAAAAATATTTTGTTACCCCTAAACTATATTGCTTGGTGTCCGGTGTGAAAGGTTTTATGGTTTCGTGTACTTTTTGAGTTGAAAAACGTCCAATCACTTCAATGTTATTTAAAAACAAATAACTCAATTGATAATCCAAACCTTCACCAACAAAAATATATTTAAATTCTAAATCATTTTCCGGATTAAAAGTTATAGGATCTTTTGCGGTTCTGTTCATATAAGAAGTCATTAAAGCCCAACCATCATATTTAACCATTGCGTCAAGTAAAACAGATTGCAAATCTCTTTTGTCAAACAAATCATCTCCCAATTGACC
>JAUXNR010000790.1 GCA_030682755.1 Flavobacterium sp. | reverse complement strand
ATTTGGAACTGTTTATCGCTATGAGCAAAGTGGTGAATTGCACGGGTTGACACGAGTTCGCGGATTTACGCAAGATGATGCACACATTTTTTGTACACCAGACCAATTGGATAGCGAGTTTAAAAAAGTAATAGATTTGGTTTTGTATGTTTTCAGTTCATTAGGATTTGAGAATTTTACGGCTCAAATTTCGTTGAGAGATCAAGAGAATCGAGAAAAATATATTGGCAGCGATGAAAATTGGGAAAAAGCAGAAAATGCCATTATCAATGCTGCACGAGATAAAGGTTTAAATACGGTTGTAGAATATGGCGAAGCTGCTTTTTACGGACCTAAATTAGACTTTATGGTGAAAGATGCTTTGGGAAGGCAATGGCAGTTGGGAACTATTCAAGTGGATTATAATTTACCGGAGCGATTTGACTTAAATTATAAAGGTGCAGATAATGAATTACACAGACCTGTGATGATTCACAGAGCTCCTTTTGGTTCAATGGAACGATTTATCGCCATTTTACTGGAACATACAGCAGGAAACTTTCCTTTATGGCTAATGCCTGAGCAAGCTATTATATTGTGTTTGAGTGAGAAATATGAAAAATATGCTAAAAAAGTTTTAAATCTGCTAGAAAATCACGAAATTCGCGGCCTGATTGACAACCGCAACGAAACAATTGGCAGAAAAATTAGAGAAGCAGAAGTGAGTAAAACTCCATTTATGCTTATTGTTGGTGAAGAAGAAGAGAAGAACAATACAATATCTGTAAGACGTCACGGTCAAGAAGGAAAAGGAAATATTACATGCACAGTGGATGAATTTGCATCAATTGTGAATGAAGAAATAAAAAAAACATTAAAAGAATTTAAGTCTAACTAAAACTTTACAGTCATAGCAATTAGAAATAACAGGGGTTATCAACCCAGAGTAGAAAAAAAAGCGGCACACAGAACTAATTCAGAAATTCGTGTACCAGAAGTTCGCTTGGTAGGAGAAAACATTGAACCAGGTGTATTTAAAATAGCCGAGGCATTACGATTAGCCGAGCAATTTGAAGTAGACTTAGTAGAAATTTCTCCAAATGCTGAACCGCCGGTGTGTAAACTTATGGATTATGGTAAGTTTATATATGAGCAAAAGAAGCGTGAAAAAATGCTCAAAGCAAAATCGTCTCAAATTGTTGTAAAGGAGATTCGATTTGGCCCGCAAACTGACGAACATGACTATGAGTTCAAGAAAAAGAATGCAGAGAAATTCTTGAAAGAAGGTTCTAAACTAAAAGCCTTTGTATTTTTTAAAGGCCGTTCTATTATTTATAAAGAACAAGGACAAATTCTTTTACTTAGACTCGCACAAGATTTAGAAGAATATGGTAAAGTTGAGGCTTTGCCTGTATTGGAAGGAAAGAGAATGATTATGTTCATTGCTCCGAAGAAGAAGAAGTAAGTTGCTGAGTAACTGAGGTTCTGAGTTGCTGAGATTATTCTGAGCTACTTAGCTTCTTAGCTAAACAGAAACTAAAAAATAAGTAAGTAAGTTGAATCACAAATAAATTTGGGAAATTATGCCTAAAATGAAAACAAAATCCAGTGCTAAGAAGCGATTCAAAGTAACTGGCTCTGGAAAAATCAAGAGAAAGCACGCTTTTAAAAGTCACATTTTGACAAAAAAATCTAAAAAGCGTAAGTTAGCTTTAACTCATTCAACGTTGGTTCATCCAACAGATGAGAAGAGCATCAAACAACAATTAAGAATTATATAATTAGTGATTAGTAACTAGTGATTAGTAATTAGTCATTGGTGCTTCATTAATTAATTCTTTAGGTTAAAAATTATTTAATAACCTTGGAGTATGGCCGATAAGTTCCCTTGATTAAATTCGGGACGCCTGCTACAAAAAAACAAGAAAATTATGCCAAGATCAGTAAATTCTGTTGCTAAAAGAGCACGAAGAAAAAAAGTATTAAAGCAAGCCAAAGGTTACTTTGGTAGACGTAAAAACGTTTGGACGGTTGCTAAAAACGCGGTTGAGAAAGCCTTAGTTTATGCGTACCGTGACAGAAGACAAAACAAAAGAAACTTCCGTTCGTTATGGATTATGCGTATCAACGCTGGTGCTCGTTTGGAAGGAATGAGTTATTCTCAATTTATCGGAAAAGTAAAAGCTAATGGTATCGAATTGAACCGTAAAGTGCTTGCTGATTTAGCAATGAATCATCCGGAGGCTTTTAAAGCAATTTTGAATAAAGTAAAATAAACGTTTTAACAACCCGATTTTAACTTACTTATATAGAAAATCCCAATCGAAAGGTTGGGATTTTTTTTGGTTTTGCCACAAAGAAAAAAAGACACGAAAGCTAATATTTAAACTAAAGACTAAATATAAGTTATATGGATTTAATTATTTTAAAAAACTTATTTACAGTTCTTTTATGAGCATTACATTCCTTATATTTATATAAATTTTAAATCAACTTAATACGACAAGATATGTTTCGAATTATATTAGGTTCAATACTAGTTATTATAACTATGTTTTTGGTGCCTTCTGTTGAAAAAGCATTGTTTTATCTTCCTTTATTATTTGCTTTATCAGTCAGTTTTGTAAACTTTGATAAAATTAAAATCAATCATTTTTTAGGACTAATTATATCTATAATTCAGAGTTATCTTGTGTTTTTGGGACTGGGAATTATCATGTATTTTTTTGACGAA
>JAUXNR010000784.1 GCA_030682755.1 Flavobacterium sp. | reverse complement strand
TTCTGAGGTTCTGAGGTTCTATGTTTTTTGGGGATGTAATTTAGTATTTGTATTACAAATTTGCAATGGTTTTTGGTAGTTTTTTTAATCATTTTATTTGGGGTTATTTGGGATTTTTGGGATTGTTTGGCGTTTAAGATTGTTTGATTTTGAGTTGTTTTGATTGGATTTGATGGGTTAAAAGGTTTAAGAGTTTAAAGGTTTAAAAGGTTAAAGGGTTTAGATGCTGAAACGAGTTCAGCATGACAGGGTGGTTGAAACGAGTTCAGCATGACAAGGTTTATAAGCTGTTAACCAAATTTAATTTCTATTTCTTTTATTTTTAAAAAGGTTTTGTATATTTGCTACCAAACGTTAATCACTATGAAACACTTATTTAGAATATACATACTTCTTTTTATGTTAACATCGGACTTCAAGATGTTTGCAGATGATGGTCCCGGTGACGGTAGTGATGATGGAGACATTGAAGGGGATGATGATCCTGCAGTGCCAATTAACGGTAAGATACTGTTCTTATTGGTGTCTGGTATTCTTTTTGCTTTTTATCAGTATAGGATGCACCGAAAAACAAGTGCTCAAAAATAAAATAAAAACCCCTATCAAAGGGGTTTTTTTATCGTCTAAACTGAAGTTATGTTCTCCTTCCTAAAAAAAAATAAGCCGCTTTTAAAAGATTTTATTCCGAATGGTTTCACAGATATCCATTCTCATGTTTTATGGGGATTGGATGATGGAGCAAAAACGGAATTGGATACAAAATCACTATTTGAGCAAATGAAAGCATTGGGTTTTGGAAGGATTATTACGACGCCTCACATCATGTCTCATGTATGGGAAAACACTACGGAAGGGATTGCGTTAAAAGAAAATGAAGTAAGAAAAGCTCAATCGGGTTGGGGCCATAGTATCCCCTTTAAAGCAGCCGGTGAATATCTACTTGACGGCAATTTTAGAAACAAACTTGAGAATGAAACCTTGTTGCCTCTGAAAGGCAATTTGGTGTTGGTAGAATTGTCTTACAGCAATCCTCCTATACAGCTCTACGAAATTTTGTATGACATACAGATAAAAGGTTACAAACCTTTATTGGCACATCCGGAACGGTATTTGTATTATGCCAATGCCTTTTCCACCTTTAAACAACTTAAAAAAGCGGGGTGTATGTTTCAACTCAACTTGTTATCCACCACAGGCTATTATGGCAAAGATGTATTGCAATTGGCTGAAAAGCTCCTGCAGCAGGAACTTATTGATTTTGTTGGTTCCG
>JAUXNR010000777.1 GCA_030682755.1 Flavobacterium sp. | reverse complement strand
TTAATAACCATTTCACGATCCAAACGTTCGCGAACATCAACAATATGTAAGGGTGTCTTTTCGCCGGCAAAGTCAATTTCTTTTGGAGCAACAAAATTTTCAACTTTATCTTTCAAAACCACTTTTTTAGAGGTGGCGTACACAAAAAGTCCGATGCTACTAATTACAAGCAAGCCTAACGCAATTTTATTCAAAGGTTTCATATCATTTTCATTTGGTTAAGGTAAAACTACAAAAATCTATCCAACTCCTACTTCTTTTAAAATTATTTTAGGTAAATTTTCATTAAGCCACTTAAATTTGTTTAAAATCATGATGTGAGTGCCTCCTTTTACTAGGATTGCACCTTTTATATATTTTACGGGAAACACCTCATCATTCTCACCATGAATGTGAATTACTTTTTCATCCGGCGAATTTCTATTCCATAAAATGACAGATTCTATCGCCCAATCCAAATAAACTTTATCTCGCACGCATAAATATTTTTCATACAACTTCAGTCGTTGTGTCACAGTATCGCCAAAGGCATATTTTGCTAAACTATCAATGTTTTGAACCAAACTGGTAGGCAATAATTTATAAACCTTTGTTGATTTTGCAACTTTCATCCGTCTGGGAAACTCCAAATTTGATTTTACACTCGAAATGATTATCACTTTTCTAACCGGAATTATTTTTGACAACTCCTGAACCAAAATACCTCCAAAGGAAACACCAACTAAAACCGGATTTTCATGGGTAATATATTTTGACAAGCGAAGAGCATAAGCTTCCAACGATTCTTTTTTTAAAGGAATAATCCATTGCAGTAAATAAATTTCAAACTGTTCTTCCGGTAGCTCAATACGTTCAAAGATGGTAGTGCTCGCTGCCAATCCCGGCATGAAATAAACAGGAATTTTTTCCATATACATTCTTTATGTGATAAAATTAAAATATTAAAACTAAAATGGAATACAACGCAGTATTAATTTAATACTAATTTAGTATATTCATTACATTAACACTTTCAATACTTTTTAAAAAAATAAAAAGGCGTATCTTTGCATGAACACTAAAAACAATTTCCTAAAATGACGAATACCATGGAAATTAAAGACAATCTTCTTTTAAGACAATTTGAAATAATGACTCCAGACGGTTTATTGGTGCTGGAATATGCTATTCAAGAACGAAAATTATTCCTGACAAAATTACACCATCCTGAAAATTTGGATTTGGAGATTTGCAATGAATTTATCAAAACGGTACTAACAATTGCAGAAGAAAGACGCTTTAAGGTGGTGCCTACCCATCCAAAAATTGCTCACTTTTTTAGAAAAAATCCGGTTTATAAAGAGTTATTACCTCCAGGTATTAAATTATGAAATGTCCTCTGTGCACAAGCGAAGCAAATCATTTTTATACCGATAAAAAACGTGAATTCAATTTTTGCAGCACTTGCTTTGCCGTATTTTTAAATCCGAAGAATTACATCTCTGAAGCAGCAGAAAAAAAGCACTATGAATTTCACAACAACGATGTAAACGATATCGGTTACCAGCAATTTGTTTCACCAATTGTTGATGCAATTAAAAAAGACTTTACTACAAAACACAAAGGATTAGATTTTGGTAGCGGAACAGGACCGGTTATTACAAAAATGCTAACTGATGAAGGTTTTTCCATTGTGGAATACGATCCTTTTTTTGCAAATAATCCTAAAGTTTTAAACAAAAAATACGATTTCATTGCTTGTTGCGAAGTAATTGAGCACTTTCATCATCCGTACAGCGAATTCAAAAAATTGTATGATTTGCTTTTACCCGGCGGAAAATTATACTGCAAAACCGATTTCTTTTCGGAAAAAAATAATTTTGATTCATGGTATTATAAAAATGATCCCACACACGTTTTCTTTTATCATCCTAAAACCATGGAATGGATTAGTAAAAATATTGGGTTTTCTGGCTTTTATATTGATGGAAGAATGACGGTTTTTGAGAGGTAGTTTTTAGTCACAAACCCAGTTTTCAGTCCGACTAACAGAAGCAGTTTTCCCGCCCAGTTTGTCATTCCGACGCAGGAGGAATCTCATTACGTTAAGATTAAGTTGTAGATTATAAAATAGTTTACTTGGATTATGTGATTTCTCCTATCGTCGAAATGACACAAAATGAGAAAAATTCTATTTTTTTAAACAGAAACAACATCCCTCACAAACTCCATCCGCACCGAACCATCTTCATCAATTTTTGTCAGTTTAATTTCGTGCAAGGTATTCACTAATTCAGGATTCCAAGGGGTTTTTACTTTCACATAATTTTCTGTAAAACCGTGAATATACCCTTCTTTGTTTTCGGCTTCAAACAAAACGGTTCGAGTGGTTCCGAGTTGACTTTCATAAAATACTCTTCTTTTCTTAACAGATAAACCTCGAAGCATTTTACTTCTTTTGGAGCGAACATTGGCCGGAATTACATTTTCCATTTCAGCTGCTTCAGTATTATCTCTTTCAGAATACGTAAAAACGTGCAAATAGGAAATATCCAACTCATTCAAAAAATGATAGGTTTCTAAAAAATGTTCGTCTGTTTCTCCGGGAAAACCAACAATCACATCCACACCAATGCACGCATCCGGCATGACTTCTCGGATTTTATTCACTCTGTCCACATACAATTCTCGCAAATAACGACGTTTCATTTTCTTCAAAATGTAATTACTTCCCGATTGCAACGGAATGTGAAAATGCGGTACAAACGTTCTGCTTTTTGAAACAAAATCAATGGTTTCGTTTTTCAACAAATTTGGCTCGATGGAAGAAATTCGTAAACGTTCAATTCCATCTACTTCATCCAACGCCTGAACCAATTCTAAAAAAGTATGTTCGTGTTTTTTGTTGCCAAATTCACCTTTGCCGTAATCCCCAATATTCACACCAGTCAACACAATTTCTTTAATGCCTTGTTGTGAAATTTCTTTAGCATTTTTCAATACATTTTCCAATTCATCACTACGTGAAATTCCACGAGCAAGCGGAATCGTGCAATACGTACATTTATAATCGCAACCGTCTTGCACTTTCAAAAATGCACGCGTTCTATCTCCAATCGAATAACTACCAACATAAAAATTGGCTTCTTCAATCTCACAAGAATGAATTTCGCCCATGTCATTTTTACTCAAATCGTTGAGATAATCAGTGATTTTAAATTTTTCGGTCGCACCCAAAACCAAATCTACACCATCAACGGCAGCCAATTCTTCAGGTTTTAATTGAGCATAACATCCAACGGCCGCCACAAATGCTTTCTCGTTGTTTTTCAATGCTTTTTTTACAATTTGTTTGAATTGTTTATCAGCATTATCCGTCACCGAACAGGTGTTGATGACATAAATATCAGCAACTTCTTCAAAATCAACTCGTTCAAAACCTTCTTGTTGAAAATTTCGAGCAATGGTGGATGTTTCTGAAAAATTCAGTTTACAGCCTAAGGTGTAAAAAGCGACCTTTTTTTGGTTTGATGTCATATTCTATAATTCCTAAAATTGGAAAAAGGGTTTCTTTACTTATATTTACCCTATTAAAAAGAGTGCAAATTTACACACAATATTCGGGAAAATGAAATCATTACTTCGCTATCTATCACTATTTTACATTTTTATAGTATTGATTTCCTGTGGAAAGAAGAAAACAGAAACAAATGACAACCTCGTTTTCAGATACAATGAAAGTGCGAACATTGCCACTTTAGATCCTGCCTTTTCTAAATCACAAAACATTATTTGGGCTTGTAATCAATTGTTTAACGGATTGGTTCAGTTGGACGACAGTTTGCACATTCAACCTGATGTTGCTAAAAGTTGGACGATTTCCGAAGATGGAAAAACCTATCAATTTGTGCTTCGGAACGACGTGTATTTTCACAAGCATCATTTGTTTGGGAAAGATTCCACCAGAACAGTCAATGCCAGTGATTTTGAATACAGTTTGAACCGATTGAAAGATGAAAAAATCGCTTCGCCAGGCGGTTGGATTTTGCAAAATGTGGAAAATTTTAAAGCGATAAATGATACGATTTTTGAAATTAAATTAACCAAATCTTTTCCGGCTTTCTTGGGATTATTATCAATGAAATATGCGTCGGTAGTTCCGAAGGAAATTCTTGAAAGTCCGAATTACGATTTCAGAACAAAACCTATTGGAACCGGCCCTTTTCAATTCAAATTTTGGGAAGAAAATGTCAAATTGGTTTTGCGACGAAACCCGATTTATTTTGAAAAAGATGAAAACGGTAAGCAATTGCCTTATTTGGAAGCCGTTGCCATTACGTTTTTACCCGACAAACAAAGTGGTTTTTTAGAATTTATACAGGGAAAAATTGATTTTGTTTCCGGTCTGGATCATTCCTATAAAGATGAAATTCTGACTCAAAAAGGTGAATTGCAACCAAAATATACAGATGATGTAAATTTGATTAGCGATTCGTATCTCAACACGGAATATTTAGGTTTTAGAATGGATGGTTTAGATAAAATAATTTTAGACAAACGCATTCGTCAAGCCTTAAATTATGGTTTTGATAGAGCTAAGATGATAACCTATCTTCGAAACAATATGGGAATTCCGGCTACAAGCGGAGTGATTCCAAGTGGAATGCCAAGCTTTAACAACCAAATAGGGTATGACTTCGAACCCGAAAAAGCCAAATCGTTGGTAGCTGATTATATCAAAGAAACAGGTATTAAAAAACCTAAAATCGTTTTAAGTACAAATGCAACTTACATTGATATTGGTGAATTTTTGCAACGCGAATGGCAAAAAATTGGTTTAGATGTTGAAATTGATGTGAATCCACCCTCGACATTACGACAAGCGATTGCAACCGGAAAAGTCACTTTTTTTAGAGCAAGTTGGATTGCCGATTATCCTGATGCAGAGAATTATTTGTCTCTTTTTTACAGTAAAAACTTTGCTCCGAATGGACCGAATTACACTCATTTTTCAAATGCGAAATTTGATGCATTGTATGAAAAAGCATTTTTAGAAACCGATGATGCCAAGCGATTTGAATTGTATCAACAAATGGATAAAATCATCATTGAAGAAGCTCCGATCATTCCGTTGTTTTATGATAAAGTGGCGAGATTTACGAGAAAAAATGTGGAAGGTTTGGGGATTAATCCGTTGAATTTGTTATCTTTAAAAAGGGTTAAGAAAATTTAACCGCAAAGTTCACAAAGGGTTACGCAAAGAACGCAAAGAAAGTTTTGAATCTTGCAAAGTCGCAAAGGTTTTACTTGGCGTCTTTGCGACTTTGCGAGAGAATTATAAAAATTAGAAATAAAAAAAGTTTTATGGGTGGCGTTGGTTCAATGCTTCAAGCAATAATAAGTTTACGAAACAATAAACGCAATCGAGTTGATAAATTAAAGCGTTTGGAAAATACTTCCAACGAAACGTCAGAGTTTGTTGATCATGTACAAGCATCACCTGAATTATTGAAATCCATTCGGGAAAAAATGCAAGCTGAACGAAAAGTTGAACGTAAAAAACTAATTAAAAGTGCCACTTTATTTATAATTGTACTTTTTATTGTTCTTTATGTTTTCAATCACAATTGGAAATGGATTGAGGGATTTTTTTATAAGGTGAAGTGATGACTTAACCGCAAAGTTTTACGCGAAGAACGCAAAGAAATTATTATTTATTAAACTTATATTCTCGAAAAAACCAACCCGTATTATAATCCTCAAATCCTAAATATTTCACTTTTCTTCTTTTTAATTCTTTTTCTAAATCTTCAATTCCAGAAACGAAACTACTAAGTATTTCGGATGTTTTTCCTGATTTAAAATAAATTACAACTGATTTAGACTTCCAAGAATATTTTCCAAAAAAAACTTCAGATTTTGAATATCCTAAAATTTCATCAAGATTAGCTTTTGTAGTTTTTAGTTTATTCAATTCGAAAATTGAAATTTCTTTTTCAGTTAATGAAACATATTTAAAATAGAAACAGAAAAAATAACCTAAATGAAAAATTATATAACCTATAAACAAAGAAAAAACTATTGCAGATATTATAAATCCTGAATCAATACTTGAATCTGATTTCTCTTGAAATTTAATAAAAAGAAAAAAAAGAAAACATAAAAATCCACCAATAAAAATCAATTTGATACTTGGAAAGAAAATTTTAGGATAAAATGTCTTTTTCAAAATTTCAATTTATATACTTTTTCAAGAACTTTACAGTCTTTTCTATTTCAGATTGATTCAATTCAAGATATCGAAAAGCCATTCTATTCCCTTCTTCATCAAATAGTAACATTTCATTATCATTAATTTCAAAATCTTTAATCTTGTGCACTTCTATTTTAAGTTTAATTTTTTCATTTTCAAAATTTAAAATTCCATCTTCATATTTTATGAATGCACTTGGAATCGAATTTAAACCTTGAAGTATTGATACAAGACCTAAAACAAATAATAAAGAAAATGGAATTTTATCAATATCTGATATGAAGAAGAATAAAAACGAAATTGCACAGAGTATTGAACCCATAATAAATGGTAAAAGATCGTAATAACTATTGTTTTTATTTCGTATTCTTATCTCACTATCTGGAATGTTTTTCAAATATTTCCTGGTTTTATAAATATCATATATGATTGAAACTATCCAAATTAAAGGAATATAATTATAAAAATTAGGGAAATAATCGCTTATATCTACAAAAACTAGTAGTAGAACAAAAGTTAATGTAAGAATTCCAGAAATTAAATTTTTATCAAACTTTATTTTTCTCAATTTTAAAATAATTAAACTTTTTTAATCAAAAACATTTTGCGACCTCTGCGTAAAACTTTGCCAACTTAGCGGTTAAGTTTAAAGTTTTATTCCTTCCTCCACTTCTTCGTCTCCTCAAACACATGCTCTAAAATCTTCGCATCTTCTTCCGTAAATTCTACATGACGGCGAGACATTACGATACGAGCAGTTTCAAAAGCTTTTTTGGTAATATAGGTAGAAAAACCGGCTGCTCCACCCCAACTGAAACTTGGCACAAAATTTCGTGGAAATCCGCTACCGAAAATGTTAGTAGAAACACCCACTACTGTTCCGGTGTTAAACATGGTGTTGATGCCGCATTTGCTGTGATCGCCCATCATGAGTCCGCAAAACTGCAAACCGGTTTTAGCAAAACCTTCGGTTTCATAACTCCACAAACGCACTTCTTCGTAATTGTTTTTTAGGTTGGAATTGTTGGAATCGGCACCAATGTTACACCACTCACCCAAAACAGAATTACCTAAAAACCCATCATGACCTTTATTAGAATAACCAAAAAGAACGGAGTTATTGATTTCGCCACCAATTCTACTGTGTGGTCCAACTGTGGTAGCTCCATAAACCTTAGTCGCTAATTTCACTTGTGCTTCTTCGCATAAGGCAAAAGGGCCACGAATCACAGAACCTTCCATGATTTCGGAATTGTAGCCGATATAAATGGGTCCGGTGGAAGCATTTAAAGTAACAAATTCAAGTTTTGCCCCTTTTTCAATGAAGATGTTTTCGGGATTAATGACGTTTACGCTTTTTGGAATGGGTTGCGACGTTCTTCCTTCGGTTAAGAGTTCAAAATCTTCACGGATGGCGGCATCATTCTTAGCAAAAATATCCCAAGTATGTTCGATGCGTAAGCCTTCTTCGTTATAATCGATTATTTCATAGGTGTCAAAATCTACTTCTTCTTGCGTGTCATTCGTATAAAAAGCAACCACTTCTTCGCCTTTAAAAATAGCTTGGTTTTTTTCTAAAGCTATAATCATTTCCACCAACACTTCGTTAGGAAGAAAAGAGGCATTGATTAGAATGTTCTCTTCCATTTCCACCATCGGATATTTTTCAGACAAATAATCTTCGGTAATGGTTGTGGTGGTGTAGCCTAAATATTTTTCCCATTTTTCGCGAATGGTTAAAATTCCGATACGAATATCTGCAACAGGGCGTGTGAATGTAAACGGTAAAAGTGCATTGCGAACCGGTCCGTCAAAAAGTATGTAGTTCATAAGTTAGCCAATTTGAAATTCAAAGGTACTAAAAAGCCTTCTGAAAAGAAGGCTTTGCTAATTTGTAATTCGGGAAATTGTTATTTTTTAATAATTTTTTGAGTGGTTTTATTTCCATCACTATCTGTAATGGTTATCAAATAGGTGCCGTTTGCAAGACTTCCTAACGATACAGAATCTGAATTTAAAGTTGGTTTCAATACTGATTTTCCATTCAAATCAAACAATTCAATTCTTGCAATTGATTTGTCTAAAGAAGATTGAACTGTTAATCTATCAGAAACCGGGTTAGGGTAAATCACAAATTCAGTTGTATTGATTTCATTAACATTCAAGGTCGCTCCTTCAACTACATTCAACACTTGGTTAGTGGACGGATTCATAATAGTGTCAACAACTCCCGATGGCCATCTTACAATAACTTGCGTAATTGCTGTTGCAGTTCCAATTCCAAAATAAGCATTCAAAGAATTCATATAGCGAAAACCGTCTCCACTTCTGATGTCGCGAATTTGTTTTCCCCAAGCTCCATAAATTTCTACACGAGCTCCAATTCCTTGCTTATTACTTAAAATACCGTCTAAGGTAATTTTTATCCATTTATTAGCATTTCCATTATTGATACGAAGGTTGTTTCCGTTCATAACATCAATAAAACCATCGTTGTTTAAGTCGCCCAAAGCACCTGCTGAAAATCCGGTAGTTATAGGTGAAAATGTCATGTTCCCGTTATTATACATAATCGTATTACTTGCACCACAAAACACATCAATAAAACCATCGTTATTAAAATCTTGTGCAACATATTCTGTGCTAACCCCATTAAAATTATGAAACCCTGAATTAGGGGTTACATCGGAAAATGTTCCGTCACCATTATTTCGCATCAATCGGTGTCCTCCGGCAGTAAATGAACTCGCTCCAACCAAAGCATCCATATAACCATCGTTATCAAAATCGCCCCAAGCGGCTGACCATGTTTGAACACCACTAGCCATGTTGGCTGCAGCGGCAACATTAGTATAAACACCACTTCCGTTTTTCTTATGTAATTCGTCAATAGAAGCCGGAGATCCTGCACCTCTACATTTTGCTATGAATAAATCAACTTGAGAATCATTGTCATAATCAACCCAAATGGAACCGTAATTACCTCCATCGGCAACATTTCCTAAACCACCTTGATTAAAAACCAAATTACCGTTTCCGTCATTCAAATAATAAACATTTGGAGCCACATCATGACAAACAAAAGCATCTAAATGTCCGTCGTTATTGATGTCCACAAAATTAGTACGTTGCGAAAACACATATTGTGGAAACGTTATTTTTTCGAATGCAGTACCTGTAACATTAGATTTCATAAAAGTAACGCCGCTGCCTCCACCATATAATAAATCGGTTCTTCCGTCACCGTCAAAATCACCGGCTGCCAAAC
>JAUXNR010000776.1 GCA_030682755.1 Flavobacterium sp. | reverse complement strand
CTAAAATTTCCCGTTGCTTCTTGGGATTCATTTTCAATTGGTATTCAAACATATAACCGGTTCCTGCCCATTTCAATCTTTCCTCGTGATTTTTATCTGTAAAATGAAATTGAAAATATTCCAAAATGGAACAATTGTATTTGAAAACGGAAACCAAAATATCGCTTATGATTGTTAAAGAACTTTTATTATATATCCCTTTAGTAAATTTCAAATACTTAAGAAATGCAGTAGTATCCAAATTCTTAATATAGTAAGCTAAATATACGATTCTTTTCATTTTATAGGAATTGAAAATTAGTATCTTATAATTAATTTGAAATCATAAAATACTACTCCGCTTGTTTTAAAACTTTATGTCCGCCTTCCGCTAAATGAATGTCTTTTTGAAACAATGTCACATCCGCTTGCATCATTTCTTTAACCAACATGGGCAAGGTATATTGGGGTGTCCATCCCAATTTTTGCTGGGCTTTGGTCGGGTCACCAATCAACAACTCTACTTCAGTAGGTCGGAAATAAGCGGGATCTACTTTAACGATAATTGACTGCAACGGTAGGTGAAAAGAACTACTGCTCTTTCCGGTTGCTTTTTCATAAACGGTTGTATCAATAGCCACCAATCGCCCTACCTCATTAACGCCTTCACCTTCAAAGTGCAGGTGCAGTCCAATTTCCTGAAAGGCCATGTGAATAAAATCACGCACACGGGTAGTCACCCCCGTAGCAATCACATAATCCTCCGGTTGATCCTGCTGTAAAATACGCCACATAGCATCTACATAATCTTTCGCATGACCCCAATCGCGTTGAGCATCCAAATTACCCATATACAAGTCATTTTGTAGTCCCAAAGCAATTTTGGCTGCCGCTCGGGTTATTTTTCGAGTAACAAAAGTCTCACCACGTAGCGGCGATTCATGGTTAAATAAAATACCGTTACATGCAAACATACCATACGCTTCTCTATAGTTTACCGTAATCCAATACGCATACATTTTAGCCACGGCATAAGGTGATCTTGGATAAAAAGGTGTGGTTTCACACTGCGGTACCGCTTGCACCAAACCGTATAATTCAGAAGTAGAGGCCTGATACATTTTGGTTTTTTTTTCCATGCCTAAAAGACGAACGGCTTCCAAAATTCGCAACGCACCGATTCCATCCGCATTTGCGGTATATTCCGGTGTATCAAAACTCACCTTCACATGACTCATCGCCGCCAAATTATAAATTTCATCCGGCTGTGTTTCTTGAATAATACGCGTCAAATTCATCGAATCCGTCATGTCGCCATAATGCAATTTCAACCGCACATTGGTCGCATGTAAATCCTGATATAAATGATCTATTCTATCGGTATTAAACAAAGAAGCTCTTCGCTTAATCCCATGAACCATATAACCCTTTTCTAATAACAATTCAGCCAAATAAGCCCCGTCTTGTCCTGTAATTCCGGTTATTAATGCCGTTTTTTGAGATGTACTCATATCCTTTATTTTTATATATTTTTTTTTGAAGAATTTTTGAAGAATCACAGTCAACTAAAACTCATCAACCCTTACACTTTTAAACTCTTAAACCCTCAAACCCTCAAACCCCTGTCATGCTGAACTCGTTTCAGCATCTA
>JAUXNR010000773.1 GCA_030682755.1 Flavobacterium sp. | reverse complement strand
TCACGCTGTTTTCTAATAAGGCTAGCAAGTTCTGCATTCCCTTTCCGCTTAAGTTCTGATATATACTCTTTTGTAATCATTTATGAGATATATTTTGTTAAAATGCAAAGATACTCAATTAAAGATATTTTATCTTGAATATTGCATTGTCGTTATATGCAATAGGTCTTTTACAATGAATGCCAACAAATTAAAAAAATATATAATTTGATCAGATGTTTTTCTATTGATTCCGCCGAATAAATAATTCTATAATCAAAAAAAACTCTCCATTAATAATGAAAAGCTTTACAAAATTTTTTAATAAAAGATTTCTAGACTTATAATTTTTTCAATTCATAAAGATCTTTTCGTCGGTCTTTCAGGTTTCTAACACTTCCAAACTGGTGAAGTTGACGAAGCAAATCAATATCAACATCAGCTATTAAAATCATTTCAGTATTTGGAGTTGCTTCTGCTTTTATACCGTTAGCCGGAAATGCAAAATCACATGGTGTAAATACCATTGACTGAGCATATTGAATGTCCATATTAGCTACTTTAGGTAAATTTCCGACACTTCCGGCAATTGCAACATAACATTCGTTTTCGATTGCTCTTGCCATTGCGCAATTCCTAACTCTTGAATAACCATTTTGCGTATCGGTTAAGAATGGAACAAATAAAATATCCATACCATCGTCGGCCAAGAGTCTGCTAACTTCCGGAAATTCAACATCGTAACAAATAATTATACCAATTTTACCACAATCTGTATCATAAACTTTCAGTTCTGTTCCTTTTTCCAATCCCCAAACTTTAACTTCATCGGGCGTAACATGAAGTTTCTCATATCTATCTGTTGTTCCGTCTCTTCTACACAAATAACCGACATTATAGAGTCTGTTATTACGAACTTCAGGCATACTGCCGGAAATGATATTGATGTTGTACGAAATAGCCAATTCGGAGAATTTTTGCACAATGGCAGATGTGTGTTTTGCTAATTCTCTTAATGCTTCCGGTTCTGATAAATGATTATTTTCGGCCATTAATGGGGCATTAAAAAACTCGGGAAATAGCGCAAAATCAGAACGATAACCTGAAACTGCATCAACAAAATATTCAACTTGATGTAACAATTCCTGCAAATCCTTATAAGGCCGCATTTGCCATTGAATCAGT
>JAUXNR010000950.1 GCA_030682755.1 Flavobacterium sp. | reverse complement strand
GCAGCATGAGCATCACCGTGTGCATCTATGTCTCCGTTGTCAACAAAATAGGCTTTATTGTCCACAACCACAGCCAAATCACAACCATTTCCGGGTAATTCCAATTGACATTGTCCACAAGCCGCTTTGACTTGAAAAACTTTTGCTTTTGTTTCCTTTTGTTCCGTCTGGCTCAATGCAGTAATCGGCAAGCAAAACAGTAAGAGTAGCATACTTTTTTTCATTTTAAATATATAAGTAACCTGCCCGTAGGCAGGTTTAAAATGTAGAGCTTATAATTTAACCCATTTGAAAACTTCAGATTTATCCGCTGAAATGATTTTGATGTAATAGACACCTGATGTTAAATTTGCTACATTGATTTGACCTTCTGTAGCTGTAAAATCCGCTTCCTTTAGGGTTTGTCCATTGGAATTATAAATTACATAGTTGTTGAGGCTACGCTCTGAGGTATAAAATAATAGTTCATTTGTAGGATTAGGATACAGTTGGAATGAAGTTTTTGTAACATCTTCTAGATTCGCTGTATTAGGTGTAATATTCAATTGTACCAAAGGTCTACTGGAATTAATCAACATGACCAATGCATCCAAACTTGTACTTCCAACACGGGTGGCATTCATAGTGGCATCTGTAGATCTTCCCCAGGCAATATCTCCCGTTGGCGTACTCGGTCGATACCATTCCACAAAAATGACAATGTTTGAAGTGCCATTCCATTCAAAAGGAGTGGTAAAAGGTACTTCTTTCCAACCTATTCCCGTCGGAATGCTGTACGTTGAGGATGTAAAAACTTCTGTGGCACCTTCTACTTCAGTGGTCCATGATGGCACACTGGCCCAATTGCTATGGGTGACATGTTTTATGTAAACTTTGATATAAGCATCGCCAAAGGTATATTCTCCAACGCCGGCTTTACTCCATGACAAACTGGTAATGGTTCCCGATAAGCCACCCGCAGTAATAATTTCTGAAGCGGTATACAGCGACATAGTTCTGGAATAACGATTCACTGTCGTACTTGTTGACAACAAAGAGTTGGTGGAGGAAGAACCTGTTTGAACTCCTAACGTTGCAATAACTTGGGCTTCGATTTGAAAGCAAAAAGCCAACATTCCGAAAATAAAAAAAAGTAGTGTTTTTTTCATACGTTTAATTTAAAGGGGTTAGGTAAATTGTTTTCCAAAAAAGATAAAAAAATTATAAATACTTCATCATTTTTTGTAAATGATTGGTATAAATGTATGAAAAAAGGCAGATGTCTTTAAAAAAAGGCAGAAAAAATTAAGTTTGTTTTTTAAATTTAAACGTTATAGAATTATAATTCATCAGATTGAGATAATAAAGTTCCATTATGATTTATACTAAAAACGATCAACTTATACAAAAGTATTATTTTAATTTCCCAACCATATCTTCGGGTTTAACCCAAGCATCAAAATCTTCAGCCGTTACATAACCCAGTCGAATGGCTTCTTCTTTAAGTGTAGTACCGTTTCTATGTGCCGTTTGAGCAATTTCTGCCGCTTTATAATAGCCTATTTTTGGGTTTAAAGCCGTGACCAACATCAAGGAATTATCAACCAATTCTTTAATTCTGGAATAATTTGGTTCAATGCCTTGGGCACAATGTTCATCAAATGATTTGCAGGCATCACCCAATAGTTTGGCAGATTGAAGAAAATTGGCAGCCATCACGGGTTTAAAAACATTCAATTCATAATGCCCTTGAGCACCCGCAAACGTGATGGTCATATCATTTCCAATGACCTGAGCACAAACCATCGATAACGCTTCACATTGGGTGGGATTCACCTTTCCCGGCATGATGGATGAGCCGGGTTCGTTTTCCGGAATTAAAATTTCCCCAATTCCTGAACGAGGTCCTGATGCCATCATCCGAATGTCATTAACAATTTTATGTAATGAAACGGCCAATCTTTTCAAACCACCATGGGATTCAACAATCGCATCGTGAGCTGCCAAAGCTTCAAATTTGTTTGAAGCAGAAACAAACGGTAAGTCTGTAAATTTCGAAATATATTCTGCCACTTTTACATCATATCCCGAAGGAGCGTTTAAACCTGTACCAACAGCAGTGCCTCCTAGTGCTATCTCTGATACATGTGCCAAAGTGTTGTCTAACGCTTTTAAACCGTGTTGCAATTGTGAAGCATAACCTGAAAATTCCTGACCTAAGGTTAGGGGAGTGGCGTCCATTAAATGTGTTCTTCCTATTTTAATTACCTGATTGAACGCTATTGATTTCTGAACTAATGTAGTATGTAATTGTGAAACACCCGGAATGGTATTTTCAACCAAAGCTTTATAGCAAGCAATATGCATCGCGGTGGGAAACGTATCGTTGGATGATTGCGATTTGTTGACATCATCATTCGCTTTTAGAACGGGTTCACCTTCTCCAATTTTGAATCCCGCCAATACTTGAGCACGATTGGCAATTACCTCGTTCACATTCATATTACTTTGCGTTCCTGAACCGGTTTGCCAAATCACTAACGGAAAATGTTCGTTGAGTTTTCCTTCCAGAATTTCATCACACACTTTTGCTATTGCATCTCTTTTCTCCATCGATAAAACACCCAAATCATGATTGGTATAGGCGGCTGCCTTTTTTAAATATGCAAAGCCCTCAATAATTTCAAAAGGCATGGAAGCAGGTGAACCAATTTTGAAATTTTTCAACGAACGCTCAGTTTGTGCTCCCCAATATTTAGCGGCAGGTACTTGCACTTCACCCATTGTGTCTTTTTCGATGCGGTAGTTCATTTTTGTAGTAATTAGAAACTAGTGATTAGTAATTAGTGGTTACCTCTTTAACCTTTTAACCCTTTAAACTCTTAAACTTTTAAACTTTTAACCTTTTAACCTTTTAACCTTTTAAACCTTCAAACCGTAAATTTACTTATTAACAATCCAATTTTAAAATTAATTTCCAATTAAGTTGATAAAATGATATTGTTCTTCTATCTTTGTAATTGAATTCGAAAAACTCCGGAAAACATGTTTGAATTTCAACAGTATTTAGGCTTTATTCTTTTCTTGACCATTTTAACCATCGGTTTTTGGTTGATGATTTTTTTAATAGGGTTTGTTCATTATTGGATAGGCGGTGCTATCATGGAATTGATCAAAGAGAAAAGAGAAAAAAAAGCAAAAGAATCAGCTTAATTAATTAAATTGATTACAAAAAAAGGGACGCTATTGCGTCCCTTTTTTATTATGGTCTTCCCATGAAATCACCTCCATCATCTCCGTTTTCTCTTTTTGGGCGATCACGTTCGTTTTTCTGTCTGTTGAAACGATACGTGAAGGACAAGTTGATTTGTCTTTCTCTCCACTGCATTTCACTGTATGAATTAATACTCGGTAAATTCACCTCCATGATTCTTTTTC
>JAUXNR010000949.1 GCA_030682755.1 Flavobacterium sp. | reverse complement strand
TGTCTTCACCATCATTTTCCAACCAGCAAACTTTTACTTTATCGTCATTGATAGCATCTACTTGTCGTCCTCTGTAATCAGGTTGAATGGGTAGATGGCGACTAAATCTTCGGTCAATTAAAACCAAGAGTTCAATTTCGGCCGGACGTCCGAAGGATTGAATGGCAGTTAATGCCGAACGAATACTTCTTCCGGTATACAAAACATCGTCTATGAATACGACTTTTTTATTTTCAACTATAAAATCTATTTCGGTTTTGTTGGCTTCTAAAGGTTTTTCACCACGACGAAAATCATCTCTAAAAAAGGTAATGTCCAACAATCCCAATTGAATGTTGTTGATATGATAATCATCTTTTAAGAGTTGTGCTAATCGTTTGGCCAAAAAAGAGCCTCGTGGTTGTAATCCAATTAATAGAGTGTCTGAAAAATCAAGATGTTTCTCAATGAGTTGACAAGCCAAACGGTGGAGAATGATATTGACTTCCTTTGAAGTGAGCAATATTTTTTGACTCATAATGGTGCGTTGTTTGGTTTGTAAAGATATAATTTTTTTATGATTTGCATTAAAAAAAATCCCGTTAGTAGCTAACGGGATTTGGTATAACAATTAAGAGTACATTTTTTTTCGTAACTCTTTTACTTTTTCATCTTCCAAATATTCATCAAAAGTCATGTAGCGGTCAATTGCTCCATTTGGTGTTAACTCCACAATTCTATTGGCTACGGTTTGTGCAAACTCGTGGTCATGAGTCGTAAACAACACAGAACCTTTAAAGTTTTTCAAAGAGTTATTGAACGCTTGAATGGATTCCAAATCCAAGTGACTGGTTGGTTCATCTAACATCAAAACATTGGCACGCAACATCATCATTCGTGAAATCATGCATCGCACTTTTTCTCCTCCTGATAAAACACGTCCGGTTTTTAATGCTTCCTCACCGGAAAAAATCATTTTTCCTAAAAAGCCTCTAACATAGACTTCATCACGCTCTTCTTCGGTTTTCGCCCATTGGCGTAACCAATCCACCAACGTTAAATCGTTTTGAAAAAAGGCATGATTGTCTGCCGGTAAATACGATTGAATGGTAGTAATTCCCCAATCAAACGTTCCTGAATCTTGTTTTTGATTGCCGTTTAATATTTCATAAAAAGCGGTGGTAGCTCTTGAATCTTTTGAAAAGACAACAATCTTATCGCCTTTAGCCATGTTCAAATCTACATTTTTAAACAACACTTCGCCTTCTAGCGTACTGCTCAAACCAACCACATTCAAAATTTGATCACCTGCTTCTCGCTCCTGATCAAAAATGATGGCAGGATATCTTCTACTTGATGGTTTTATCTCGTCTAAATTTAATTTTTCAATCATCTTCTTACGGGATGTTGCTTGTTTTGATTTGGCAACGTTGGCACTAAAACGACGAATGAATTCTTCTAACTCTGCTTTCTTTTCTTCTGCTTTCTTATTTTGTTGAGCTCTTTGCTTGGCTGCTAATTGGCTACTTTCATACCAAAACGTATAGTTTCCTGAATAATGTGTGATTTTTCCAAAATCTATATCGGAAACATGCGTACAAACGGCATCTAAAAAGTGACGGTCATGCGATACTACTAAAACGGTATTTTCATAATTGGCTAAGAAATTCTCTAACCAACCGATGGTTTCAAAATCCAAATCGTTGGTAGGCTCATCCATGATCAACACATCCGGATTTCCAAATAAAGCTTGGGCTAAAAGCACACGCACTTTTAATTTGGCATCCATATCTGCCATTAACGTATAATGAAACTCTTCTGAGATTCCTAAATTTGATAATAACGTGGCTGCGGCTGAATCTGCATTCCATCCGTTCATTTCTTCAAACTGCACTTGCAACTCTCCTATTCTATCTGCGTTTTCATCAGAATAGTTTAGGTATAAATCATCCATTTCTTTTTTAACGGCAAACAAAACTTTATTTCCCATCATTACGGTTTCCAACACTGTATGCTCATCAAACATGTTGTGATTTTGATTCAAAACCGACATTCGTTTTCCCGGTTCTAGGATAATCCTACCAGAAGTTGGGTCTAAATCACCCGAAATGATTTTCATGAAAGTTGATTTCCCTGCTCCGTTGGCTCCAATGATGCCGTAACAATTTCCTTGTGTGAAGGTTACATTCACTTCATCAAACAAAATTCTTTTTCCAAACTGAACCGATAAATTGGATACTGTTAACATTATTCTTGATTTTTTTAAAAGTTTTGCAAAAGTAGAAAAAATTAACGGAGTTTGATACTAATCTTATTTAGAATAAAAATAGGTTTAATTTAACTGTCTGTTAACAAGGAGTAACTCCAAATAAAAATACTTTTGTTATTCATAATACCTTATATAACATTAATGATTGCCTATTCAAAAAAATTACTCTCTTTATTTTCAGTAGCAACTCTTGGTTTATTATGTTCCTGTAATAAAGAGTTTTCCAGTGATAATTACATAGCTTATTTTGGAGGCGAGGTAGTTAATCCGAAAAGTAATTATGTTCTTTTTCTCAAGGACGATGAAGTTATTGATACGCTTTTCCTGAATGAAAAGAATCAATTCTTTAAGAAGTTTGATTCCTTAGCTCCGGGCATGTATACTTTTAAACACGATCCGGAATACCAATATGTATATTTTGATAAAAACGATAGTTTAATGGTTCGAATCAATTCGGTTGATTTTGATGAGTCCATTGTATATTGTGGTAGAGGTGACGAAAAAAATAATTTTTTAATGGAATTGTTTTTGAAAAATCAAGAAGACAGAAGTACGATGTTTGATATTTTTGATTACGACACCAAAAAATTCCTTGCAACGATTGAAACGTCTTTAAAGAAAAATGAAAATTTTTATACCAAGAAAAAAGAAAAAATAAAATGGAATGATGAGTTTGATTTGTATGCCAATGCTTTGTTACAATTGCATCACAATTCCAAAAAAGAAATATATCCTATTGCACACAAGTTACGAACCGGAATAGATGTTAACGACTCTCTTCCAAAAAATTATTACAATCATAGAAAAACCATTGACTTTAATAATTCTAATTTGACAAGTTATTCTCCTTTTGTTCGTTATTTGACCTACATGATGAGTAATGTTTCCTATACCAACGTAAAAAGTAAAGACAATCTAAATGAAGCATTAGAAATTCATTTACACAAATTAAATATTGCAGACACTTTGTTCAAAAAAGAGAAAGTTAAAAACAAAATTTTAAACTCTGTGGCTTTCTCTTATTTATTAGAAGATCAAAACATTGCAAACAATTCTGTTTTTATCAAACGATTTAACGATCTTTCTACAGACAAAGAAAGTTTGGATGAAATCAACAAATTAGCCAACTCCATTCAATTATTAAATGTTGGAGCAGAATTACCGGAAGTTATGTTACACGATTTAAGTGGCAATACCATCAGCAGTAAATCCATATTAAAACGCAAAAGTGTTATTTTCTTTTGGACGTCTAATGCTACTTCTCATTTGAGTGCTTCTCATAAAAAAGCTATTGATTTTCAAAAAGCTTATCCAGATTATCAATTTATAGCTATTAATATTGATGACAATCAAGAAGAATGGTTACAATTATTGAAGCAATATAAATTTGGTGTGGTTAATGAGTTTAGAGTGGCAGATTTTGAAGACTTGAAAAGCAAGTGGGCCATTAACAAATTACAACGCACTATCATCATTGACCAAAATGGTACCATCAAAAATGCCTTTGTCAATTTGTTTGACGTCAAGTTTCCCACACATTTACAATAAAAAAAATCCCGCTTTATAACAAAGCGGGATTTTTGTATCAATTAATTCTACTATTGATTTGCTTTTGCGTGATCGGCTAAGAATTGAGCCAATCCAATATCAGTTAACGGGTGTTTCAATAAACCTAAAATAGCAGATAACGGTCCGGTCATTACATCGGCACCAATTTTAGCACAATTCACAATGTGCATTGTATGACGAACAGAAGCTGCTAATATTTGAGTTTCATAACCATAGTTATCATAAATCTCACGAATTTCTTCAATTAACATCAAACCATCTGTTGAAACATCATCCAATCTTCCGATGAATGGCGAAACATACGTAGCACCTGCTTTGGCTGCTAATAAAGCTTGTCCGGCAGAAAATACTAACGTTACGTTGGTTTTGATTCCTCGGTCAGAAAAATATTTACATGCTTTAACACCTTCTTTAGTCATTGGTAATTTCACCACAATTTGCTCGTGTAATTCCGATAACTCCTCGCCTTCTTTAATCATACCTTCATAATCGGTTGCAATTACTTCGGCACTTACGTCACCGGTTACAATTTTGCAAATGTCAACGTAATGTTTTAATACATTGTTCTTTCCGCTAATGCCTTCTTTGGCCATTAACGACGGATTAGTGGTTACACCATCTAAAACACCTAAAGCCTGAGCTTCTTTGATTTGGTCTAAGTTGGCGGTGTCAATAAAAAATTTCATATGTGAGTTGTGTTTAAATTCGGTTGCAAAATTACAAATTCAATTTCAAAGTTTAAAGGTTTAAGAGTTTAAAAGTTTAAGAGTTGTAATTTTCAACATTTATTCTTTATTCTATTTTCTTTACTTTAATCCATAATGCTTCATCAACATTTTTTCATAGATCTTATCCGGTAAAATTCGTTTTAAAACAACTGAAAAGCGTTGGAGAAAACTGCCTACTTTATAGTGAACATTCGGTTTATTGGTTTCAATAATCTTGTGAATGGCAAAAGCCATTTCGTTTGGATTACTGCCTGAATCAACATGTTCGTCCATCATTCTTAGTGTATTCCCGTATGGAATTTTATAAGCAGAATCGTCTTTTAACGGAGCGTGATAACGACCGGAAGCAATGTTGGTGGCAAAATCGCCGGGAGCCACATTGGTTACTTGAATGCCAGAGGATTTTACTTCCATTCGAAGGGCTTCGGTGATGATTTCCAACGCACCTTTAGATGCTGAATACACACTTCGATAAGGCAAACCCATATAACCTGCTATCGAAGTAATATTGATAATTAAACCCGATTTTTGACTTCTCATTTGCGGTAAAACGGCTTTGATGACTTCAATCGGACCAAAGAAATTGGTTTCAAAATTGTTTTTGATTTCTTGGGTGGGAATTTCTTCGAGCGGACCTGTAATTCCGACTCCGGCATTGTTGATGACTACATCTAGTTTTCCTTCCTTTTGAATTAATTCGGTAACAGCATTAGTAATGCTATTCACATCCCGAACATCCAATTGTAACAAAGTAAAAACGGAATCTTTTATTTGATTTGGATTTCTACTTGTTCCATAAACAACATAGCCTTTTTGATGCAAAAAAGTGCCAATTGATTTACCAATTCCGGACGAACCGCCAGTGATGAGAATTACTTTTGACATGGTTGGGTTTAAAAAGCAAATATAGTGATTTGAAGAAGTTGTTTAAAATAAATTATATTTGTCATAACTATACAAACATTTTTGGTGTGATAGGTCAGATATTAATAAAAATCTAAAAGTAGAAAAAATTGGGTTTGAAATTGTTTAATTATTAAATAATAAAGACACTAGTTAGCTTTTTTTCTGAAAAACACAATAATATAATTAACTATGAAGAATTTTTTTATTTTTTATTTTT
>JAUXNR010000761.1 GCA_030682755.1 Flavobacterium sp. | reverse complement strand
GAAAACAAGGTTAAGACTTATATTGAGAATGAAATCTCACGTCTTCACTTGGCTGATTATATTGATCAAGTATTAGTACCAACCGAAAAAGTGTTTCAAGTACGCGATGGGAAAAAGATTGCTAAAGAGCGAGTTTATTTTCCGGGTTATGTTATGATTGAGGCGAATTTATCGGGAGAGATACCACATATTATTAAGTCAATTACAGGAGTTATTGGTTTTTTAGGTGAAGTAAAAGGAGGAGATCCTGTGCCGTTACGTATGGCTGAGGTGAACCGTATGTTAGGTAAAGTGGATGAGTTGGCTGTGTCAACAGATACACAAAATATTCCTTATAACATTGGTGAAACCATTAAAGTTATTGACGGACCATTTAACGGTTTCAATGGAACTGTTGAAAAAATAAATGAAGAGAAGCGTAAACTTGAAGTTATGGTTAAGATTTTCGGAAGAAAGACACCACTTGAGTTGGCTTTTGTTCAAGTTGAAAAAGTATAATTGTTACATTATTATAAATCACATCTTGCTTCCAACTGAGATGTGCTAAATTTTTTAAACAAATGGCTAAAGAAATTAGTAAAGTAGTTAAACTACAAGTTAAGGGAGGTGCCGCGAATCCTTCGCCACCGGTCGGACCTGCTTTGGGAGCTGCTGGAGTTAACATCATGGAGTTCTGTAAGCAATTTAATGCGAGAACTCAAGATAAGCCCGGCAAAGTTTTACCAGTACAGATTACTGTATACAAAGACAAATCATTTGATTTCGTTGTAAAAACTCCACCTGCTGCTATTCAATTATTGGATGCTGCTAAATTGAAGTCAGGGTCAGGCCAACCGAATCGTAAAAAAGTAGCGAGTGTTACTTGGGACCAAATTAGAGTTATTGCAGAAGACAAAATCGTTGACTTAAATGCTTTTACAGTTGAAAAAGCGATGAGTATGATTGCGGGAACTGCACGTTCTATGGGTATAACTGTAACGGGAGCTGCTCCTTTTTAATTAGATAGACATGGCAAAATTGACAAAAAAGCAGAAAGTAGCTGCATCAAAAATTGAAAAAAGTAAGTTATATTCTTTAAAAGATGCTTCATCTTTATTGAAAGAAGTTGCTTCAGCAAAGTTTGATGAATCAGTAGACATTGCAGTTCGTTTAGGTGTAGATCCAAGAAAGGCAAATCAAATGGTAAGAGGAGTGGTAACATTGCCTCATGGAACAGGAAAAGATATGAGAGTTTTGGCTCTTGTAACTCCAGATAAAGAAGCTGAAGCTAAAGCTGCGGGTGCAGAC
>JAUXNR010000948.1 GCA_030682755.1 Flavobacterium sp. | reverse complement strand
AAAAAATAATATGAAAATATACAGGTTGCATACGAAACAAAACTTGCCAATTACTTTAAACGAAGCTTGGGATTTTTTATCAAGCCCAAAGAATTTAAAAACCATCACGCCTGACTACATGGGATTTAACATTTTGAGTGGTGCAGAAAAAGAAATGTATCCCGGACAAATCATACAATATATTGTAACTCCGGTTTTAGGAATTCCAACCAAATGGGTCACCGAAATTACACATGTTAGAGACAAAGAATATTTTGTAGATGAACAACGATTTGGCCCTTATGCTTTGTGGCATCACAAACATTTTCTAAAAGAAATTCCCGGTGGCGTTGAAATGGAAGACATTGTGGATTATAAACTTCCAATGGGAATTTTAGGACAAATGGTGCATCCGATATTGGTTAAACCAAAATTGAAAGAAATATTTGATTATCGTCAGAAGAAATTAATTGAACTTTTTGGAGAATTTAAAGGATAAAAAATGAAAACTATTTTATTAATAGGCGGTTCATATGGAATTGGTTATGCCATTGCAAAAGAATTACAATTTGAATGCAAAGTATATATTGCTTCTAGAACATTTGAAAATAGTGATGATTTGAATGTCACTCACATTCCGTTTGATGCGTTAACAGATACACTGGATAGTTCAAAACTTCCTAGCGTAATTGACGGATTGGTGTATTGTCCGGGAAGTATCAACCTTCGACCGTTTAAAGGAATTAAACCGGAAGCTTTTGAAAGTGATTTGCATATCAATTTTATCAGTTTGGTGAAAGTCATTCAATCGGTTTTGCCTAATTTAACTGCTTCGGAACAATCGAGCATTGTGCTATTCAGTAGTGTTGCTGCTTCAATGGGAATGCCTTTTCACACCAGTGTTGCTGCGGCAAAAGGAGCTATTGAAGGATTTGCAAAAGCATTAGCCGCAGAATATGCTCCAAAAATCAGAGTGAATGTAATTGCTCCATCGTTAACAGAAACACCTTTGGCAGATAAGTTTTTGAACAATGAGGTGAAAAAAGAAAAATCATCAGAACGTCATCCTTTAAAGCGATTTGGTCAACCCGAAGATTTGGCACAAATGGCTCAGTTTTTATTGAGTGATAAAAGCAGTTGGATTTCCGGACAAATTTTTCATGTAGATGGCGGAATGTCAACTTTACTAGTAAATGGTTAACTTTGACCTATTACCCTTTACCATTAACCCATTACCCAAATTATGACAATTTTCTGGTTTCGAAGAGATTTACGTTTAGATGACAACATCGGGCTTTTTCATGCTTTAAATAATAATGAAGAAGTACTTCCCATTTTCATTTTTGATGAATTTATACTTTCTCAATTACCAAAAGATGACGCTCGGGTGACTTTTATACATGAATTGCTTTCAAAAATTCAGAAACAATTGGAAGAAAAAGGAAAATCATTGGCTGTTTTTTATGGTAAACCAATTGATGTTTTTCAAAAGTTAATAACAGAAAATAAAATTTCTTCGGTTTACACCAATCATGATTATGAACCGTATGCTCGCAAAAGAGATAAAGAAATTTATCAATTATTTAAGGAAAATGAAATTGAGTTTAAAACCAGTAAAGATCAGGTAATTTTCGAAAAAAACGAAGTGGTAAAAGACGATGGATTACCTTATGTGGTTTATACTCCGTATTCCCGAAAATGGAAAGAAAAGTTTAAAACAATTCAATTGGTTCATTATGAATCTGAAAAAAAGTTGGATAAAATTATCAAGCACTCCTACCCTTTT
>JAUXNR010000947.1 GCA_030682755.1 Flavobacterium sp. | reverse complement strand
ATGCAAAAATTAGGATTATATTGTTAAAATCGGTGTTTAATGCTGTTTAAGTTTGTGATGTCCAACTTACTTAAATCACAAAAAATAAATTGAATATCAGGATATTTTGGAGCAATAAATTGAAGTGATTGTCCTAATTGTCCGTTGGCACCTGTAACTAAAACTACCATGCTTTTTTGGCATTAGCTAATGTTGGTAATATTGTGTCTTTTTCAGAAATGATTAGTTTCTCCGTATCGAAATTCCAATCTATTCCAATCGTTTCATCATTATAAATAATTCCGCCCTCAAATTCTTTATTATAAAAATTATCGCATTTATAAAAAAAAGTTGCCGTTTCGCTCAACACTAAAAATCCGTGAGCAAAACCTCTAGGTACAAAAAATTGCTTTTGATTTTCAGCGGATAAAACAACGGCTTCATATTGCCCAAAAGTTGCAGAACCGGGTCTGATATCAACCGCTACATCCAACACTTCACCTTGAATAACTCGAACCAGTTTTGCTTGAGCGAATTCACCGGTTTGATAATGCAAGCCTCTTAAAACACCTCTGGAAGAAAATGATTGATTATCCTGCACAAAATGAACGGATTGCTCTAAAGCATTTTGGAATGTTCTTTCGTTAAAACTTTCCATAAAATAACCGCGTTCGTCACGAATGACATTCGGTTCTAGTATAAAACAACCTTTTAATTTAGTTTCTGTAAATCTCATCAATTTAATGTGCCAATTAATCAATCTGTCAATTTAAAGTAAGCCCATCAAGTGCGTTCCATAACCACTTTTTAAAAGGGGCTCGGCTATTTTTTTTAATTGGTTAGCGTCTATGAAGCCCATTCTATAAGCCGCTTCTTCAATGGCTCCAATTTTTAACCCTTGCCTTTCTTCAATTACTTGAACAAACTGTCCGGCTTGCATTAAGGATTGAAAAGTTCCGGTATCTAACCATGCAGTTCCTCTGTCTAAAATGCTTACTTGAAGATTACCGCGATTCAAATATTCTCTATTGACGTCTGTAATTTCCAATTCGCCTCTATGACTGGGTTTGATATTAGCTGCAATATCTAAAACAGAATTATCATAAAAATAAATACCGGGAACCGCATAATTTGATTTAGGCTGTTGCGGTTTTTCTTCAATGGATAATACTTTTCCGTTTTTATCAAAATCAACTACACCATATCGTTCCGGGTCTAAAACGTGGTAAGCGTAAATAATTCCACCATCCGGATCATTGTTTTTTTGAAGTAATTCGGCTAAACCGGTTCCATAAAAAATATTATCGCCTAAGATTAAAGCAACTTTATCTTTTCCAACAAATTCTTTTCCAATGATAAACGCTTCTGCTAAACCGTTAGGATGTTCTTGCACTGCATATTCGAAACGACATCCCAAGTTACTTCCATCTCCTAAAAGTTGACGAAACAAAGGTAAATCATGAGGTGTTGAAATGATTAAAATTTCCCGTATCCCTGCCCACATTAAAGTTGACAACGGATAATAAATCATGGGTTTATCATAAATAGGCATCAACTGCTTACTTACTGCCAAAGTCAAAGGATGCAATCGAGTTCCTGAACCTCCGGCTAATATAATTCCTTTCATTTTTTAAGCGTTTGCTAATTTTTGTTGTTGTCTTCTATAAAAACGAGACAATAGACTGATTGTTATAAACCCAAAAATAAATACAAATGGCAAAATAAATTTCATTTTACCGTTTACTGACTTCGTGTTTTTAATGTTTAAGGTACTACTTAAGTCTTTTATAATTTTATCAATATTTATTTTTTGAATTCTTAAATTAGATTGTTCTGTAATCAGGTTTTCTTTGGTTCTCAAAACATCGTTTAACTGAGAGTTTTCATTGTTATAATAAACCAATCTGTCACTTTTAATTGCTGAAGCATCTAATGAACTTGAAAACTCAGCTAAAATTCCGTCAATTTGTTCAAGCATTTGATCATTATACTTCATTTGAAGCTCTGTGTTGTTTATAACCTCAGCTTGAAGTAACTTATAATAATCTGAATCATTTAAAAAACTTAATATTGGTTTAAGCACCTTTTCGTCGGAAGTGTATTCTGAAGTAGTAAATTTAATCAAATGATATGGGTAGTTTTTGCTGGTTACATTATCTTCTAATATTTTTTGAATATTTCCATCTTCCGCCATTAATTTTATCAAGTCAAAATTTTCTGTTTTATTGCCAATAAACCTATAGGCATCAATAATTGGCTCAATCTCAATTTTTTTGAAATTATAAACGTCTTTAATTCCTATAGCTTTTAAAAAAAGAGTGTCTTTTTCTTTAATTTTAGCATTTAACTGTTCAACTTTTGAGTATAAGTAATCGTTTGAGCCAAAATTTGGCAAAACAATTAATTTGTGATCATAAACATTTGTTGTTTTATCCAAATAGTAACCAAGTCCTGCTCCAACAATAAATAAGGTTACAACCCAAATTAAATTTCTTTTTAAGAATAAAATTCCATTAAATAAAGCCATTAATAACGATTCAAAGCCATTTGAAATTTTCTTAGAAATTTGACTTAAATCAATTTCTTGATTGTCATTGTTTTGTTGAGGTGTTGAACTCATAAATTATTATTTTATATTAAAAATTTGTTCTAAAATTTTGATCGTAATTAAATAGGTTGGTTTTACTCCTGTAGTTCCCAAACCTCCTGAAGCTAATGTACTTCCTGTTTCTAACGGATTATCAGAAGCATAATAAGCATAACGAACTTTTACGTCTGGATGTATACTTTTTCTGATTTTAGATGCAGATTGAATTGCTTTTTGATAATAAGCTCCTTCCATTTCCAAACCAATAACGCCCCATGTGGAATCATGAAAGAACTTTAATAAATCTTTGTTTTGTAAAGACGTTCCTAAAACCGTAACCATTGGTCCGGCACATACAGGAATGTTATGCCCTTCAAACATTTTTTTGGTGAGTTCATTTTTAAACGGATAATTATCTGCCGTTCCTTCATTGATATGAGCATTCGGAATCATAATGTCACCTTTTCCTCCTTCTAAAATGCCTGCTTTTCCCATAATTGAAACAGATTCTACGTTTAATAAAATCTTGTCTTTTCCTGATTTAAATGGTTTCAAAAGTTCATCAATGGTTTCATAAGCTTGCTCTCCGAAAGCATAATCCATAACAATCAGCACGGGTTTCTCTTCTTTGAATGTTGCTTTTGCGAAATCTGACTTTGAAAAATCAACTTTTGAAGTATCAAAAATCTGAACGTCTATATTTGTACCCGACTGATCCGGCAATGAAATCATGCCGTTTTGTAACGCCAATGCCTCTACTTTTGCTCTCAATTCATTGGCTCCTGATTTGCTCAAATCTTCATAAATGGCATACGTATCTGTTCCTTTATATTTTGAACCGATTGCTTGTTTAGAAAAAATGGAGTTCATCACGCTGTGCATATTGGCACTGATAATGTGAATCGGTCTTTTGATAAGATCATTTTTCAACAAAACCTCTTTGATGTTTGTAGCCCAAATTTCTCCATGAATATGGTGCCCCAAGCGTTCTCTTAATATGGGGCTGAATGTTATGGTTCGTTTGTTGTTTTGAATAACTTCTTCAATGGCTAATTTTCCTAACCAATAGATAATGTGAAGCAATCTATCCGGTTTTTCTTTGGTGCCAAAATCTTCATAAATGGCTAAGACCTCAGAGAATGGTCTTCCTAAAATATTAGAAGCATGAGAAATTGCTTTCTCCTTATCAATTAAAGAAAGTTTTTTGTTTTGAAGCACAACTTGTTCCAATTTTTCCCAATCGCGGGTTACTTCAAAATTGTTTTCATCCAATAAAACCCGGTCTTTAATTTTATGTGATTCAATAAAAATAAAAGTCAA
>JAUXNR010000946.1 GCA_030682755.1 Flavobacterium sp. | reverse complement strand
AGTGCCATGATGAAAAGTAAACTTTTCAAAGGAATGGAATTTGTCTTTGAACAAATGGATACCTCCCGAATTACAGGTAAAACCTACTTGCCTATTTTTATAAACGAATCAATTTCAGAAGTTTACGGAAATAATGTTTCCAAAAAAGAAAAAGAAATTCTTAAGGCTAACAAAAATTCAGGTTTCAATACCAACCAACAAATTATTGCATTCATAAAAGATTTGTATGCTGAATATGATATCTACGATAATTATCTGAAATTCTTCGATAAAGATTTTGTGAGTCCACTTTCAAGAACCGGAATTGATGTGTACAATTATGCTTTGACAGACAGTATGTATATTGATAACAAATGGTGTTATAACATTGTTTATTATCCGAGAAGAAAAGGAGAATTAACCTTTAAAGGAGATTTTTGGGTAAACGACACCACATTTGCTATAAAGTCTATAAACATGGCTGTTACCAAAAGTGCAAACATTAACTGGGTAAAAGAAATTTATATTGAACAAGAATTTGATGTGGTTAATGACTCGGTTTTTTTGTTGAAAAGAGATCACATGATGTCTGATTTTGCATTCAATAAAAAAGAAGAATCCAAAGGAGTATATGGAAAGAGAACTACATTGTTCAGAAACCATGTATTCAATCAAGAAAAACCAAAGGACTTTTATAAAGAAGAAGTAAATTTTATTGATAATTCAGTATATACAAAAAGTGATGAATATTGGCAAGAAAGCCGTTTTGAGAGTTTAAGCAAAGACGAATTAGGGGTTTATAAAATGCTAGATACTTTGCAAACAGTTAAGAAGTTTAAGCAGATGTATAATTTGGTTTCTATTCTTGGAAGCGGGTATATCCAAAAAGGAAATTTTGATTTCGGGCCAATATTTTCAACAATAGGATATAATGAAGTTGAAGGAATCAGACTTAGAGCGGGAGGACGAACTTATTTTGGACAAAACGATCCTTGGCGATTACAATTTTATACCGCCTATGGTTTTAATGACAATCAGGTTAAATATGGTTTATCAGGAAAAATTCTTTTAAATAAAAAAAACAGATTAATTCTTGAGGCCGGAAACAGAAGAGATATTGAACAAATTGGTGCTAGTTTAACCACTTCAAATAATGTGTTAGGTAGAAGTTTTGCATCATCAGGGTTGTTTATGGCAGGATCAAATACCAATTTAACAAGTATTAATTTGAGTATGATGTCTTTGAATATTGAACCGGTAAAAAACCTAACATTGGAGGCTGGGATGTCTTATAGAACTTTGAAATCTGCATCGGATACGTTTAGTTTGGATTATTTTACAGACGATACATTTACCACAACAGAAAGTGAAGTAAAGCAATCTGAATTTTCCATTTCGTTTGATTATACCCCAAACAGAAAAACCGTCGGTTATGGTGTAGAACGAAGTATTGTTGACAGTCCTTATGGGCGTTTGTTTGTAAACTATAGCCAAGGTGTAAAAGGATTATTTGACAGTGATTTTGAATATCAAAAGTTGCAATTATATTATAAACAGCCCATTTTGGTGGGTGGTTTTGGTCGATTGAATGTGATTACAGAAGTTGGAAAAACATTTGGCGATGTTCCTTTGGGATTGATGAGCGTTGTTCCCGGTAACCAGTCTTATTTCCTGATTGAAAACACCTTCAACAATTTGAATTTTTATGAATTTGTAACCGATCAATATGCAACATTTCAGTTGGAACACCACTTTTTAGGAAGAATATTGTCCAGAGTTCCCGGTTTGAGAAAAATGAATTTAAGAGAAGTAGTTGGTATTAGAGGTGTTGTTGGAACTGTTTCTGATAGTAATAGAAATTTAAATGCATCAAATTTAATTTATTTGGCTCCCGAAAAACCTTATTGGGAATACAGTGCCGGAATTGGAAATATTTTCAAAGTCTTTAGAATTGATTTTTCTTGGAGAGGAAATTACAGAGACCTTCCTGACGCAAATAACTTTGCTGTGAAAGGATCTTTTGGATTTTATTTTTAAAATAGAAATTATTCGAATACTTTTTTTAAAAATCACTAATCTTTAAACAACAATTCTATTAATTCATTAAAATTTAGCTTTCGGCTTAACTTTTAAACATAAGACCTTACCTTTGTAGTCTTAATTTTTGAATAGAAAAGAACTATGAGTCCAGCAAAACAAAAGTCATTTGATGTGTTAATTGAAATCCCAAAAGGAAGTAGAAACAAATACGAATACGATTTTGAATTAAAAAAAATTCGATATGACAGAATGATTTTTTCTTCAATGATGTATCCCGCAGATTACGGATTTATTCCGGAAACTTTGGCTTTAGATGGCGATCCATTAGATGTCTTGGTTTTAGTAACCGAACCTACTTTTCCGGGATGTGTGATGGAAGTAAAACCTATCGGTGTTTTTCACATGGCCGATGAAAAAGGACCGGATGAAAAAGTAATTTGTGTACCGGTTTCCGATCCGGTTTGGAATAAATTAAACGACTTATCTGATGTAAACCCACATTTATTAAAAGAAATTGAACACTTCTTTAAAGTTTATAAAGATTTAGAACAAAAAAAAGTAGATGTAGAAGGATGGGGAGATGTTAACGAAGCCAAAGATATCATTGAAAAATGTGTTGACCGTTTCAATAATTTAGAAAATAAAGTAGCGGGTTTGTTTAGTATTCGTTAAAGGAAATAACATTTTAATAAAAAAAGCAACATTCAATTTAGAATAGTTGCTTTTTTTTATTCCTATTTTGTTACTTTTGCAATCGTTAAAAAAATTATAAAATACATATTTATGGATTCAATTATGATTTATGTGCCAATAGCTATGGCATTGATAGGATTAGCTTTTATGTGGGCCAAAAGAGCTTGGGTTTTAAAACAAGACGCAGGTGACGGTAAAATGAAAGAGATTTCGGATTACATTTACGAAGGGGCTCTGGCTTTCCTCAAAGCAGAATACAGATTATTAGCATTTTTTGTGGTTGGAGCAAGTATTGCTTTAGCTGCAATTTCTTTTATTGTTCCAACAACGCACATACTTATTGTGGTAGCTTTTGTTTTTGGTGCTGTCTTTTCAGCTTTAGCCGGAAACATGGGAATGAAAATTGCCACTAAAACTAATGTTAGAACCACGCAAGCCGCTCGTACAAGTTTACCGCAAGCATTGAAAGTTTCTTTTGGTGGTGGAACTGTAATGGGATTAGGTGTTGCCGGTTTAGCGGTTTTAGGACTAACTGGTTTCTTCATCATATTATTCCATTTCTTTATGAATGGAACTTGGACTTCTACAGATGACATGACAATCGTTCTTGAAACGTTAGCTGGATTCTCTCTTGGTGCTGAATCTATTGCTTTATTCGCTCGTGTTGGTGGTGGTATTTATACAAAAGCAGCCGATGTAGGTGCCGATTTAGTAGGTAAAGTGGAAGCTGGAATTCCTGAAGATGATCCTCGTAATCCTGCAACCATTGCTGATAACGTGGGTGATAACGTGGGTGACGTTGCCGGAATGGGTGCCGATTTATTTGGTTCGTATGTGGCAACAGTTTTAGCTGCGATGGTTCTTGGTAATTACGTAATTAAAGATATGGGTGGTTCAATTGATGACGCTTTTGGCGGAATCGGACCAATTTTATTACCAATGGCAATTGCAGGTTTCGGAATTTTATTCTCTATTATCGGAACAATGTTGGTAAAAATTAAAGACAACAACGCTAAAGAAAAAGAAGTACAAGGTGCATTAAATATAGGAAACTGGGTTTCTATTGTTTTAACCGCAATATCTTGTTTCGTTTTAGTAAAATATATGTTACCTGCAACTATGCAAATGGAATTCTTTGGAGAGGGGTTAAAAGAAATTTCATCCATGAGAGTATTCTATGCCACAATAGTTGGTTTAATTGTTGGAGGAGTTATTTCATCTGTAACAGAATATTATACTGGATTAGGAACAAAACCGGTTTTGGCAATTGTTCAAAAATCGTCAACAGGAGCAGGAACAAACGTAATTGCAGGTTTGGCAACAGGAATGATTTCTACGTTCCCAACAGTATTATTGTTTGCAGGAGCTATTTGGGCTTCGTATGCTTTTGCAGGTTTCTACGGTGTGGCTTTAGCTGCTTCGGCGATGATGGCAACAACAGCAATGCAGTTAGCTATCGATGCTTTCGGACCAATTTCTGATAATGCAGGAGGTATTGCAGAAATGAGTGAATTACCAAAAGAAGTTCGTACTCGTACAGATATTTTAGATTCAGTTGGAAATACAACGGCTGCTACAGGAAAAGGTTTCGCAATTGCTTCTGCGGCATTAACGTCGTTAGCCTTATTTGCAGCATATGTTACTTTTACAGGAATTGACGGAATCAACATTTTTAAAGCTCCGGTTTTAGCGATGTTGTTTGTGGGTGGAATGATTCCGGTAGTTTTCTCTGCTTTGGCAATGAATTCCGTTGGAAAAGCAGCGATGGACATGGTATATGAAGTGCGTCGTCAGTTCAAAGAAATTCCTGGAATCATGGAAGGAACAGGAAAACCTGAATACGGAAAATGTGTGGAGATTTCTACAAAAGCAGCTTTACGCGAAATGATGTTGCCTGGAGTGTTAACCATTGGTTTCCCAATTTTGATTGCCGTTTTACCAATGTTCTTAGGATACGATAACAAATTAATCGCTGAAATGTTAGGAGGTTATATGGCAGGAGTTACTGTTTCAGGTGTACTTTGGGCTGTGTTCCAAAACAATGCCGGAGGTGCTTGGGATAATGCAAAAAAATCTTTTGAAGCGGGTGTAATGATTAATGGTGAAATGACTTATAAAGGTTCTGATGCTCATAAAGCTGCCGTAACCGGAGATACAGTGGGTGATCCATTTAAAGATACTTCTGGTCCATCTATGAACATCTTAATCAAATTAACATGTTTGATTGGATTAGTAATTGCACCAATATTAGGAGGTCATGATGCGGTTACAATTGTTGAAGATGTTGAAACTATTGAAATTGTTGATCAATTCACAAGTCCAGAAAGTAGAGAAATCTCTATCGAGAAATCTATTGCAGTTGACGGAACTGTTACTGCGAGTGTAACAATTGACGCAACTGTCAATGGAGAGGCAAAAACTACAACTCAAACTTTTGTGGGAACAGAAGATGAAGTTAATGCCAAAATTGAAGAATTTAAAAAGCAATAGTCTTTATATCAAATAAAAAATCCCGTTTCAAATTTTTGAAACGGGATTTTTTTATGTGTTTATTTTTTTAAAATAATCCGTTTAATTCGGCATTAATTTTATTTAAAATCATTCCTAAATCTTCAGGATTATCAACAAAATTGATATTATCTACATCAATAATCAAAAGTTTTCCTTTGTCATACGTTTGAATCCAAGCTTCATAACGTTCGTTTAATCGGCTTAAATAATCAATAGAAATGGTGTTTTCATATTCTCTACCTCTTTTGTGAATCTGACTTACCAAGTTCGGAATGGAACTTCTCAAATAAATCATTAAATCCGGAGCTTGAACCATGCTTTCCATTAATTCAAAAAGAGAAATATAATTTTGAAAATCACGATTCGTCATTAAACCCATCGCATGAAGGTTGGGAGCAAAAATATGCGAATCTTCATAAATGGTTCTGTCTTGAATTATCTTTTTACCACTTTGTCTGATTTGTAATATCTGACGAAAACGACTGTTCAAAAAATAAATTTGAAGATTAAAAGACCAACGTTCCATTTGGTGATAAAAATCATCTAAATAGGGATTGTCTACTACATCTTCAAAATGAGGTTCCCATTTAAAATGTTTGGCTAATAATCGAGTTAAAGTTGTTTTCCCGGCTCCGATATTTCCTGCTATGGCTATGTGCATTATGGTAATTGTATTTTAAAAGTCCTTATTTCACGTTCTGTAAAAATAGTTAAAATTTGTTCTTTGTAGCTAAAACTTTTAAACGTTTTTTCATTAAGTGTTATTGGGAGATAGAGATTTTTTTTAAAATCAACCCAATATAATTGATTATCTAAAGCATACATAAATTGATAATCTGAAACAAAATGTACAGCATCAGCATTTGGAATAGTTCCCAATGAAGTAATTCTTCCAAAAAGGTCACAATAATAGGCTTCATTGGAACTATCAACCCAATAAAAATAATTGTAATCACTGTGATAAAATTTTATAGTCTTTGAAAAAGGTGTCGCTAATGTAGAAAAACCGTTTTTGGTTAAGTCAAATAGTCCCAACTGTTGAGTGAGGTTATTGAAAACCCAAAGCTTATTTTGTGCTGAAAGACCAATTGCAGAAGCTACAATAGGTGTTTGATTTTCTGAAAAATTTATTTTTTGAGTTTCATTCAGTTGATTGTCTAATAGAACAACGGTGTTGAAATTTTCATAAAACAATACAATTTTCAAAGGATTTAAAATATCTACTCTTTTGATTTTACCGAGTGCAACATTCTTATATTGAAATAATTCTCGCTCGTTTTGTTTGTTAAAAACACTGCCTTTTGTGTAATAAGCATAACCGAAAGAATCATAGCCAACAAATTCATCAGCATCAATCAATTCAGTTTTTATCAAGCTGAAAGAAAAATTATTCTCTTGCGAAAAAGAGCAAACCGAACAAAGAATAATAAAATAAATCAAACAAATTTTCATAAACACGAAGATACAATTAAACCTTTGAATTTTGATAAAGTCTAAGTAAAGAATAATTTAACAAATGTTTGGTAACATTTTTTCAATTTTAAAGTCATATTTGTTAATGAAATCCAATAATTTTTATCAAATGAAAAAAATAATATCGCTGTCGCTTTTAGTATTTGGATGTTTTACTTCAATTCAAGCACAAGATTTTCAAGGAATGGCTGTTTATGAGTCAAAAACCAGTACTTCAGATATGACGGCAGGTTTTAGAGGCAACAGAGAAATTACTCCTGAAATGCAAAAGCAAATTGAAGAACGAATGAAGAGTGCTTTTGAAAAAACATTCATTTTAAATTTTGATAGAAATGCTTCCGTTTATAAAGAAGAAGAACGAATTGAACAACCCGGTCAAGGCGGTGGGATGCGTTTTATGTCTTCTATGATGGGCGGTGGTGGCACACATTATAAGAATGTAAAAGAAAAAGTTTTTACAGTGGACAAAGAATTTATGGGAAAAGAGTTTTTAGTGAAAGATTCACTCCCAAAATTAGACTGGCAATTAAGCGGTGAAACAAAACAAATTGGAAATTATTTGTGCTTTAAAGCTACTGCGGTAAGAAAAGTGGAGCAATCTGATTTTAGAAATTTCAGAAGAAATAATGACACAAAAGATGACAAGAAAGAAGAGAAAAAGGAAGTAAAAGAAGAAAATAAGGAAGAGAAAAAAACAACAAATTTCACTGATGGATGGGAAATGCCAAAAGAAGTTGTTGTAACTGCATGGTACACTCCGGATATTCCTGTTAATCAAGGACCTGAAAATTATTGGGGATTACCGGGTTTAATCCTAGAAGTTAGTGACGGAAAAACCACAATTTTATGTTCAAAAATTGTTATTAATCCAAAAGAGAAATCAGATATCAAAGCTCCTAAAAAAGGAAAAGTAGTGACCCAACAAGAATATGAAAAAATTGTTATGGATAAAATGAATGAGATGCGTGAAATGAACCAAGGTCAAGGAGGAAATAGAGGTTTCCAAATGAGAGTAGGCGGATAATTAATTGCATCACTTTTATTTCATTTTATTAAGACAATCTCATGACAAAAATTAAAATAGCTTTTTTATTCGTTCTTTTTATTGGAGTAACACAAGCACAAAATGTAAGAGTTGAAGGTGTTGTTCAAGACACATTAGGAAAACCTCTTGAAATGGCAAATGTTATGGCCATCAACCAAGAAACAAAAGGAATGGATGGTTACGGAATCACCAATGATAAAGGCAGGTTTCAATTGAATTTAAAAGCCAATTCTAAATACACTATAAAAGTAAGTTATATTGGTTTTCAGGCTTATGAAACTACCATTGAAACAAATACAGAAGATGTTCAAAGACGAATCACCTTAAAAGAAGGTGGTTTTGCATTAGAAGGTGTTGAGGTAGTTCAAGAAATGCCTGTTTCCATTAAAGGGGATACAATTATTTATAATGCCGATTCTTTTAAAACCGGAACAGAACAAAAGTTGGAAGACATTTTAAAACGACTTCCCGGTGTAGATGTTAATGCTGATGGTGAAATTGAAGTGGAAGGAAAAAGAGTGACACAACTTTTAGTTGATGGGAAGAAATTTTTTGAAGGAGACACAAAGTTGGGTTCAAAAAATATTCCCTCAGACGCAGTAGATAAAGTGCAGGTTTTAAGAAATTTCACAGAAGTAAGTCAACTTCGTGGGTTGGAAAATAACAATGATGATGTTGCGATAAATATCAAGCTAAAAAAAGGGAAAAATAAATTTTGGTTTGGAGACATTTCTGCAGGAGCAGGACCTGATGAGCGATTTATTGTTAATCCAAAACTATTTTACTACAGCCCAAAAACAAGTATCAATGTGTTGTCAAACTTCAATAATATTGGAGATGTTCCCTTTTCACTTCGTGATTATTTCAGGTTAACCGGTGGGTCACGAAACACAATAGGAAGAAGCGGAACCAACTTTAATGTGTCAAGCAACGATTTAGGAATTTCAACCCAAAGAAATGATAGAGCTGCAGAAATTGATAATAAATTTGGAGCTGTTAACGTAACACAACAAATTTCAAAAACGTGGAATGTGAGTGGATTTGGAGTTTTGTCTTCAAATAAAACATTGACAAATACGCAATCCAGAAATGGAATTTTTCAACCTAACTCTACAGAGATTTTAACACAAGAAAGTCGTAGTGATTTATCAAATGTTAGAAATAATCTTGGTATTTTTAAATTCGGATCTAAATTTAAACCTAATGCAGCTTTTCAGTTTGATTACGATATTTCCCTAAGAAAATCATCGCAATCAGAAGATAATAATGTGTTTTCAAGTTCAATAACATTTAATCCTGAAGGAAATTTA
>JAUXNR010000945.1 GCA_030682755.1 Flavobacterium sp. | reverse complement strand
CAGCCATTGTGGTGATTTTTATAGCTTCTGTTGGAGGTAAACCTCCGTTTCTGTTCACAACTTGTTGCACTACATTTCTGGTTACTTCTTCAAAAGCAGTTTCTAAAGCAGTTCCGGCTTGCATTGCTGCAGGACGTCCGTAATCTCCTGCTTCGCGAATACTTTGAACTAAAGGAATTTCTCCTAAAAGCGGTACGTTTAAATCTTCGGCCAAATTTTTTGCTCCTTCTTTTCCAAAGATATAATATTTATTATTAGGTAGTTCTTCCGGTGTAAAATAGGCCATATTTTCAATAATTCCCAAAACGGGAACATTTATAGCCTCAGACAAAAACATTGAAACCCCTTTTTTGGCGTCTGATAAGGCCACCGCTTGAGGTGTACTGACAACAACAGCTCCGGTTATGGGTAATGACTGCATTATTGACAAATGAATATCGCCGGTTCCGGGAGGCAGGTCAATTAACAGAAAATCCAATTCTCCCCAATCGGCATCAAAAATCATTTGGTTAAGAGCTTTTCCCGCCATTGGACCTCTCCAAATTACGGCTTGATCCGGTTTTGTAAAGAAACCTATAGAGAGTATTTTTACTTCATAACTTTCAACAGGTTTCATTTTAGATTTGCCATCAACCTCAACAGATAAAGGCTTTGCTTGTTCAACATCAAACATAATTGGCATGGATGGCCCGTATATATCTGCATCTAAAACACCAACACTGAATCCCATTTTTGCTAAAGTTACTGCAATATTGGCTGTTATAGTTGACTTTCCAACGCCTCCTTTTCCGGAAGCAATGGCCACAATGTTGCTGATTCCCGGAATTGGTTTTCCTTTGATTAGGTTAGGGTTTTCAGCTTTTTCAGGAGCTTCAACTTTGATATTCACTTTTACTTTAGCTTTTTCATAAACCAAATCATGAATGGTTTTAATGATGTCAACTTCAGCTCTTTTTTTGATGTGTAACGCGGGAGTATTCAACACCAAATCCACAACCACTTCGTCTCCAAAAGTGAGCACATTTGTTACTGCTCCGCTTTCTACCATATTTTTTCCTTCTCCGGCTATTGTAATGGTTTCCAGAGCTTTTAGTATTTCTTTACGTTCGAGTTTCATTATAAAATATAAAATTGTAGCGTCTAAATTAAAGATAAAAGATTATGA
>JAUXNR010000944.1 GCA_030682755.1 Flavobacterium sp. | reverse complement strand
CAACAAAAACCAAGATTTAGAATGCCGGATAAATCATTGATTTGGCTTGGCATAATTGGTTTTTGTTGTATGGCAAGCGAAGGAATTATGTTTGATTGGAGCGGTGTGTATTTTAAAGATATTGTAAAAGCACCCGGAGCTTTGGTGATTTTAGGTTATACTTCGTTTATGATTACCATGGCTTCCGGACGGTTTTTGAGTGATATTTTGGTTCGGAAATACGGAGCAAAAAAGATACTTCTTGTGAGTGGCATTACAATTTCGTTGGGATTATATACGGCAGTAATTTTCCCATTTTTAATTCCGAGTACGATTGCGTTTATGATGGTTGGCTTTGGCGTTTCTAATGTCATCCCGATTGTTTACAGCACAACAGGCAGAAGTACAACCTTGCCAACAGGCGAAGCTTTAACGATTGTTACCGGAATTAGTTTCTTAGGATTTTTAATGGGACCTCCCATTATTGGACATATTGCTGAACTAACAAGCCTGCGGTATTCGTTTGCTTTTATTGGGATTTTTGGGGTGTTTATTTCTGTTTTGGCTTATTATTTGAAGATTTTTAGGTGATTATTTTTTGCATTTAGACCTGACAGGTTTTAAAAACCTGTCAGGTCTAAATTATTCTTTGGATTTCAGTTTAATTGGATTTTGACGAGTATCAAATATCTGAAGAATTCTAATTTCAGAATCAGATTGAACTTTATAAATTATCTTATAATTCCTAACAACAATTCTTCGGAAAGGTTCTCCTAGAATTTCATCAACTTGATACTGATTTGTAAACTTTATGCCTTTGGAAGCAACAACAATGTCGTTAATAACATTTTTAGCTCCTTGAGGAGATTTTAATTTTATAAAATCATAAATTAATTTAAGGTCAGCCTTTGCATTATTATCCCAAATAATTCTAATTTGATGCTCCATTTCTTTACCAACTCTCAATTTCTTTTTCCAAATCTTCCATGGTGGTATATTTTCCTGAAGATATTCTCTCATCGGCTTCATTTACCATGTTGATGTATTCTTGTTTATCGATTGGATAACCACTTACTGTATGAGCAACTACTTCATCATCTATTATTGACTTAAAAGCAATCAATTTTTTTAGCTTACTTTCATCTTTCAGATGAAGCAACCAATCTAAAAGTTCTGTTTTTTTTGCAGCTAAATCCATAGTAATCAATTTAATATCAAATATACAAATTTAAATACTCATTCTAAACTTTTCTACCACCTCAGCTACTTTACCGTAATAGCGTTCATCAATGAATAATTCTACAGCTAAATCAAGATTTCCAAAACCGCCCAATCGAGCAGATTGAATATTATCTTTTTGGAGGACTTCTACCCCTATTTCTTCTATTTTTTCTTTCAACGCGGAAGCTAAAATTTCACTTCCGGAAAATATTTTCATCATGCCCATAGTATTCGGTTTTAAGGTTAAAAAGTTGCGAGTTGCGGATTTTAATTCGACTGACTAATCTGCTTCAAAGAAGACAGGTTCTATCATGATTTTATCAGCGAGTACTTCTACTCTTTCGGTGATGGTTGAGCAGAAGAAAACACGCTGTGTTTTTTCTACACTTAGTGATAGTCGGAGAATGATTGTATCCATTCGGTTTCTAAACATTACTTCGGCATCATCAACCACAAACATCTTAATGGTATTCATGTTAAATCCGGCAGAAGAAAACATATCGTTTATCTTGGTTGGAGTTCCAATTAACACGTCCATTCCCAACGAAATTTGATTTTTATCATAATCAATATCGCCTCTTTCATGAACACCAATGACACGTAAATCCGTAAAATCACCAAATTTTTCGAACAATTCGACCATTTCGGTTACTTTATCACGGTTCTCTACAACAATTAATGCTCTTGTACTTTCACCTACGGCTTTTTCCAATCGTTGAATAACATTTAGCACAATAGTGGTTGTTTTTCCACTTCCGGCTGGTGATTGAATTACGGCATCTGCCCCACTTTTTAATGTAGAAAAAGTTTCCTGTTGGATTTCATTCGCTTCAGTCAAACCACATTCAATAAGGGCTTGTTGAAGTTTTGGATTTATTTTTTTTAGTTGCATAATTTTTTTAGTGATTCGTTATTAGTGAATAGTAATAAGCTGCTAATCACTAATTACTATTCACTAATTACTCTTTCTATTTGCTCGCAAACAACTTCACATCATTCTCAGAAATTTCATTTCCACCAAGAATAATCAAGCGTTCTACCACGTTGCGAAGTTCGCGAATATTTCCGGTCCAATCGTATTCTTGCAATAATTTAATTGCTGCTTTTGAAAAAGATTTCGGTGCATTTCCTTGTTCTTCTGAAATTTTATAAGCAAAATGCTCAATCAGCAAAGGAATATCATCTCTTCTATCATTTAAAGCTGGTACTTTTATTAAAATTACAGCCAAACGATGATATAAATCTTCACGAAAACGGCCTTCTGCAATTTCTTTCTGTAAATCTTTATTGGTGGCCGCAATTACCCGAACATTTACTTTTATATCTTTCTCTGCTCCAACGCGTTGAATCAAATTTTCTTGAAGTGCTCGCAATACTTTAGCTTGTGCAGATAAACTCATGTCGCCAATTTCATCAAGAAAAATACTACCGCCGTCTGCGGCTTCAAATTTTCCGGCTCGGTCTTTTACAGCTGATGTAAAAGCTCCTTTTACGTGTCCGAATAATTCGCTTTCTATCAATTCTGATGGAATGGCAGCACAATTAACTTCAATAATTGGAGCATTTGCACGCAAACTTTTTTCATGAAGTTGATGGGCTACTAGTTCTTTTCCCGTTCCGTTTGGTCCCGTTATCAACACTCTAGCATCAGTTTGAGCCACTTTTTCAATAATGTCTTTGATTTGATTGATTGGCTCTGAATTTCCAATCATTTCATATTGTTTGCTGACTTTTTTCTTTAGAATTTTATTTTCAACAACCAATTGTTTTCGGTCCAATGCATTTCTGACTGTATTCAACAATCGATTTAAATCAGGTGGTTTTGAAATGTAATCAAAAGCTCCTAATCGCATGGTATTCACCGCTGTTTCCAAATCACCGTGACCGGAAATCATCACCATAGGAATTTCAGGTTTTATTTTTTTAACCGCTTCTAATACTTCCACACCATCCATTTTTGGCATTTTAATATCACAAAGCACTAAATCATAGTCTTCATTTTTAATTTTTTCAATTCCTGCTAATCCATCTTCAGCTTCTTCCACTTGGAACGTATTGTTTTCTTCTGATAAAATTTTTACCAGAACTCTTCTAATAGCTGC
>JAUXNR010000943.1 GCA_030682755.1 Flavobacterium sp. | reverse complement strand
CAACAATGAAAACCCCCGCTCTTTTACTACTTAAATACGATCAGTTCTTTGGGCATAAAGCCTGTTTTTAGGTTGGTGTACTCGTGTAGTTTCGTTCTCATATAAAACTTTAAACTATGCATAAAAATAGTGAATTTATCGGAATAGATGTATCAAAAGATACATTTGATGTTTGGAGCCCCGTGTTTGGCCATCAAAGCTTAGATAATAATGAAAAAGGGTTTAAGGAATTCCAAAAGCTTACGAGCAAAAATGCTTGGTGTGTAATGGAATCAACAGGAAGTTATCATCAACAATTAGCGCATTACTTGTATACAAAGCAAATACAAGTATCAGTTGTAAATCCATTGGTTGTAAAACGGTTTATTCAAATGAAATTGCAACATAACAAAACCGACAAGAGTGATGCAAAGATGATAGCACTGTTTGGCCAGGAACAACCTTTAGACTTATGGGTTCCTGATCCCAAATATATTGAAGAGTGTAAAATACTCAACACAAGCATTGCCTTGTATTTTAAGCAGAGCACTGCCCTGAAAAACAAACTTCATAGCTTGGAGAGCAAAGGGTCGAAAGGGATTGTTTTGCAGTCGCTCAAGCGCCAAATAAAACAATTTCAAAAGGAAATATCGATTCTTGAAACCCGAGTTGAGAGCTTAATAAAAGAGCACGAATCGGAGATGCTTACCAATATTTCTTCTATATCGGGAATTGGAAAGAAAACAGCCATGATGCTTATTTCAAACACCTATGCTTTTAAGTCCTTTGATCATTACACGCAAGTTTCTGCTTATTTTGGATTATCGCCCATTGAAAGAACATCTGGAAGCAGTATTAGAGGAAGATCTCGAATTAGTAAGAAAGGAAACCCAGCAGTGCGAAATCATTTGTTTATGTGCAGCTTTACAGCTTGTCAGTACAATCCGCAATGCAAAGCTCTTTATGAGCGAATTGTGGCAAAAGGAAAATCTAAAAAACTTGCTTTAATAGCGGTTTGTAATAAGTTATTGAAACAGTCTTTTGCAATTGCTAAGAGCGGAATTCCTTATGATCCAAAATACCGGAGTCGGCCAGTTTTTCAATAAAATAAAATTTTTGAAAAACGGATGGAATTTGTTTGGTTTTTAGCTCAGTTCTTTGTTGGCGGCTGGCAAGTCAATCCATGAACTGGGGTATTGAACTTATTCCTAACTTTTTTCTTGTTTC
>JAUXNR010000935.1 GCA_030682755.1 Flavobacterium sp. | reverse complement strand
ATGATAGTTTTCTTGATGAAGATGTGCCAATGACACAACAATTGAATGTGCCACCACCACCACCACCGCCACCGCCACCAGCTCCCGAAATCATTAAGATTGTTGAAGATAAAAAAGACATTAAAGAAACAATTATTGAATCTACTGAAACTAATCAACGAGAAGAAGTTGTTAAAGCTGAAAAAGTTGTTGTTGTAGAGGAAGAGGTAGATATTGATGTTCCTTTCGCAATTATTGAAGATGTGCCAATATTCCCCGGATGTGAAAACGTTCCTAAAGACAAAAGAAGAGAATGTTTTAACGAAAAAATAAATCAGCACATTAAAAAGAACTTCCAATATCCTGAATCGGCTATGGATGCAGGTCAATCTGGTAGAGTTTTCGTAAACTTTATTATTGAAAAAGATGGTTCTATTACAATTGCTAATTTAAGAGGGCCGTATCCGGTTCTTGAGAAAGAAGCTGCCAGAATTATTAATAAAATACCGAAGTTGACTCCGGGAAAACAAAGAGGTAAAGCTGTTCGTGTACCTTTCAGTATTCCAATTACATTTAAATTAGATTAAATTTTCATAAAATATAAAACCACGCAACTTGCGTGGTTTTTTTTTGGCATGTATTTTGGATTAAAGGTAATGCTAACCTTAAAACCAAAAGCCATGAATGCAATTGATCAAAAAAGAAGTGAAAATAGTTCCCTCTATTTTCAAATTGGTTTAGTACTCAGTTTGATACTAGCCTATTTGTTTATTGAAATTGAAATTCAATCTGTTACAACTGGTGCTGTAGCTCCAAAAGAGAAAATTGATATCTCCGAAGTTTACAATCAAAAATTTACTATTGAAAAACCAGTGGTTATAGAACCAGTAGTACAAAGTAAGCCTAAATTTGTAAATACTTTTAAACCTGTTGTTCAAACAAAACCGGAAGACAAAGAACCCGTTGAGATGCTCACACCAATTTCTGAGCCTACTACAGATAAACCCACTGAACCAGTTGAACCAGCACCGGAGACAATTACAACTCCAAAACCTGATTTTTTTGAAAGAGGTGCGGTTGAAGAATCACCTACTTTTATGGCTTGTGCCAATTTAAAAGGAGTACAAAGAGACATTTGTTTTAATGAACAACTTAAAAAATTCCTGATGAGTAATTTAAAGTATCCGGGAAGAGCTCTTGATAACGGCATTGAAGGAAGCATTGCAGTACAATTTATAATTGACAAAAACGGTAATATAACAAATGTTAAGTCATTAAATTCAAATCATAAAGATCTTGAAAATGAAGCATTGCGAGTAGTTAGTAAATTACCAAAAATGAAACCCGGAAGGCAAGGAAATGAGAATGTTAGTGTGCGATATACCGTGCCAATTTCATTTAAAATTCCTAAATGATAAATAATAGCAAGAAACTACCACGCATTGCGTGGTTTTTTTTATTTTTATGCCATGAATATAAAACCCTACCTCGATTCAACTTATTTAAAAACAGCAATCCAAGCCGGATTAACAGATGAAGAAAATAAGATTGTTGTTGAAAACTATGTTCGTGAAGCAATTGCTGAAGGATTCAAGTTAATCATGATTCGACCGCAAATGGTTTCATTGGCCAAAAAGATAATTCTTGATGCCCAATCAAAATTGTTGGTTGGAACGGTTATTGGTTTTCCGGAAGGTACAACTTCCCTTGAACAAAAAATATCAGAGGCTCAACAAGCTATTGAAGACGGTGCAGATGATTTGGATTTTGTTTGCAATTATGAAGCGTTTAAAGAAGGTCAAGTGGCTTATTTAAAACGTGAAGTTTTAGAATGCACCCAACTGGGTCTGAGTCATAATAAAACCGTAAAATGGATAATTGAGGTTGCTGCTTTATCAGATCAACAAATCATTCAACTTTCCGTATTGATTAAAAATACAATTATCTCCAATTTTAAGGAAGATAGTTACGCTCATGTTTTTGTGAAGTCTTCAACCGGTTTTTATAAAACAACAGACGGTTCTCCAAATGGAGCTACGATTCCGTCTATTTTGTTGATGTTAGAAAATGCTTCACCCTTACCAATTAAAGCGGCTGGAGGAGTAAAAAATTATGATGAAGCCATTGAAATGTTAAAACTTGGCGTCAAACGAATTGGAACATCTTCAGCAAAAGCAATTGCTGCTGGTGAAAACGCAAATAATTCTTATTAAGCTTCAATACAACTCTAATGAATAAGATTTTAAAAATTGTTTGTTTACTGCTTCCTTTGTTCTTTTTTGCACAAAATGCAAACGAAACGTTAGAACAACATCCGGTTTTTCCGAATTGTGAAGGGAAATCAAACAAGGAATTGGAACAATGTTTCAATGCAGAACTCCAAAAAGTTGTTTACGGAACTTTTCAAGTGCCTGAAAACCTGAAGGAATCAAATTTTAAAGGTATCGTTACAGTTCTTTTTGAGGTGAATCAAGAAGGAAAATTTATAGTGCAATATGTAGATGCTATTCATTCGGAACTGGTTGCTGAAAGCAAAAGAGTTTTTAATGATATGTCTCTAATTGGCCCACCAACCTATGCGGGTAAGCCAACTTATTCAAGATATACCATTAAAATCACAATTCCTTTGGAAGGTTTTGAACCTGATGCAAATCAAGAACCTGCTTTGGTTATGTCGAATTCCAAAAAAGTTATAGATTCTAAAAAGGAGTTAACAGAGTTTGATGATATTAAATATACTACTTTCTCAAATCCTCAATTTAAGAGCAATTTAAATATTCCTTTTTCTCATAATTTGTACTCGCAGTTTGATTCTCAAATGAATCAAGTGGGTGCCAATAATCATACAGCTT